>JAURMQ010000119.1 GCA_030830625.1 Flavobacteriaceae bacterium | reverse complement strand
ATAAATGTATTCATGGTATTCTTCCTGAGATTTGTATTTCTGTTTGTGTAAATCCATTTTCATGCTTTTTAAAAAAGCATCGATCAGTTCATTTTGAATGTTGTTTTGGTGAACGGTGTATTGAAAGGAATTTAAGATGGGGTTTAGACTGATTTTGTTCTCAAGAGCATGGACTAAATCTTCTTCAAACCTTTTGAGTAGCTCTTTCTTATTGAAATGGTGAAAACTATCAACGATTTCATCAGCAAACCGAACAAATCCGTATATATTATAGATGTGTATCCGGTGCTTGCTCCCCAACATTCTTGTGCCTAGGGTAAAAGAAGTGCTATAGCGCTGGGTAACCAACTTGCTGCACTCAAACGAGACCGTGTCAAAATGATTTTTCAAGGGTATATAGTTATAGAATAATTATCTTACCGTAAATCTAATAAAAATCAACAAACAATTTGAGATTAAACAAAAATAGAAGCCTGTAAAAACTCTTGCTGAAAGGCATCCACGGTTTTGAAAACCCGAATGTTTTTGGGTAATTTGGAAGTATCTATGTGCACTTGTTGTGGACCTAAGATGGCCAATTTGGCGTTGCTTTCTCTTAAAACAGAACTCTGGAAATGGTCTAAATAATCATCAATGATATCTTTGTTGGGCTCTACGGTGAGATAAGAAACGAAGCACAATTCACTGTTAACGCTCATTAAGGTTTCCAAGCTTTCCGTTTGTAGGGATTGTCCTAAAAAAATAGTGCGATATCCCAATTTTAGAATGTAATAATTGAGGAATAAGATTCCCAATTCATGGATTTCGTTTTCGGGGAGGAATAAAACAAATACCTTATTGTTGTGCTGGGGTAAATATTCTTTTTGAAGAATATCGGTTTGAACATGAATCTTCTGTTTGATCAAATGAGTGATGAAGTGCTCGTGTGAGGGGCTTATAGCATGGGTTTGCCATAGAATTCCCAATTCATTCATCAAAGGCATGAAAATATTGATGAAAACAAATTCAAAATCATTTAGGAGGAGAATTTCATCGACGGTGGCATCAAATAAAACGGTATCAAAATTAACCATTGATAATTTTAATGCATTGATAGATACTTGCTCAGAGTTGGATTTCAAAGCAATCTCCCGAACCATAATGGGTATTTCTTGCTGATCAAGGCTTGCAATCTTAGAGATTTTAAAACCATGATTGTAAAGAAGGGTAATGTTCAGCAGTTTTTGCAGACTTGAAAGGCTGTATCTTCTGATGTTGGTATCGGTCCTGTCAGGACTTAATAATTCGTATCTTTTTTCCCAAATACGAATGGTGTGAGCCTTGATTCCAGAAATGTTTTCAAGGTCTTTTATGGAAAAATTACTTTTTACCCGGCTCATATTGTTCAATCTTCATTAGCAAAAGCTTAAACAAATTTAGTACTTTTTTCTGAATATCTAAATAAAAATAAAAAAGCTTTGGGGGGGAAAGTGCGCACAAGAAGACTCGAACTTCCACGGGATTTAACTCCCACCAGGCCCTCAACCTGGCGCGTCTACCAATTCCGCCATGTGCGCGGTAGTGATCTGGCTGGGGCTCGAACCCAGGACCCTCTCCTTAAAAGGGAGATGCTCTACCAACTGAGCTACCAGATCAAATTAAAAAGTGACTTGGCTGGGGCTCGAACCCAGGACCCTCTCCTTAAAAGGGAGATGCTCTACCTACTGAGCTACCAAGTCTTTTGAGGGTGCAAATATAATATCAATTATTTACTTTTCATGTTCAATTGTTATAAATTTACGGTCAACTTGAAACCTCTTATAATGGTTAAATCCCTAATCTTAATGGGCTATATGGGCTGTGGTAAATCCGCTTTAGGGAAGTATTTAACGACATCCCAGTCCCTTCCGTTTATTGACTTAGACCAATATATTGAGGCACAAGAAAACAGAAGTATTTCGGAGATGTTCGCATTGCATGGAGAATTGTATTTTCGTCAAAAAGAGCGTTTTTATCTGGAAAAATTACTTTCCGATGTTTCTCCATCCATCATTGCATTGGGAGGGGGAACCCCCTGTTATTTTGATAATATTGATTTTATCAATCAAAACAAAAATCTTACAACCGTCTATTTAAAAACGACTCCAAAAACATTGGTCAACCGACTTTTTGATCAAAAAGACCATCGTCCTATGATTGATCATCTCACTACTCCGGAAGCATTGGAGGAATTTATAGCGAAACATCTTTTTGAAAGAGTCCCTTATTACCTCAAGGCTCAGCATCAAATTGTGACCGATCATCAATCTATTGAAGATTTGGCCCATCAAGTCGAAAAGATATTAGCTTAGGTAAACTCCTTCATCGTTTCCAAAAGTAACATCGATGCTTTCCTTCACGGAGGTGGAAAGGGAAAGCCCTTTAAAATCTCCTTTGATGGGAAAGTTTTTATGATTTCGATTGACCAGAACTGCGGTTTGTATTTTTTTTAGTTTGATACTCAAGAAATGGGAAACAGCATAGATTAGAGTACTGCCGGTATTCAAAACATCGTCAACCACCACCACAGACTTGTTTTTGCAAATTTCCAATGTCTCGGATAGAATGATTTCTTTTCGGGGGTTTTTTTTATCAATCTCTATTTCGATAAAGAGAACTTCAATATTGGATATTTCTTCCAATTCAGCTTGAATCCTTTTGCCCAGTATAATTCCATTTTGAGCAATACCCGCCAAAATCAATTGTTGTTCCTCAAAATGATTCTCATAGATTTGAAACGCAATTCTTTTTACAGTCTTTTGGATGTTGATCGCATCCATTATTTTGTTTT
>JAURMQ010000118.1 GCA_030830625.1 Flavobacteriaceae bacterium | reverse complement strand
TGCATTCCCACCATTTTTGTTTCCTACACAGGAGAAGCTTTGGATTATAAAACGCCATTGCTCAAATCGATTCAATCTTTGGATAATGCAGCTACAGAAATCTGCAAATATTTTGATAAAAATGTTACCAGAGTAAATGCTACTCTCGGGTGGGAGCAAGAGTATTTTTTGGTAGATAAATCTTTGACTGCCTCTAGGCCTGATTTGGTCATTACGGGTCGAACTCTTACCGGCCATCAACCTTCTAAAGGGCAACAGCTCGATGATCATTATTTTGGTTCTATTCCCTCAAGGGTCCTTGCCTATATGCAAGAATTGGAGTATGAGGCCATAAAACTGGGCATTCCCCTCAAAACCCGTCACAACGAGGTGGCTCCGGGTCAATTCGAAATGGCTCCTGTTTTTGAGGAAGCCAATTTATCGGTTGACCACAATTCCCTGGTGATGGACTTAATGCCTAAAATAGCATCCAAACACGATTTTGTTGTATTGTTTCATGAAAAGCCCTTTGAAGGGATCAACGGATCTGGTAAACACAACAATTGGTCATTGTCCACCAGTACCGGTGTCAATTTATTGAGCCCTGGTAAAACCCCCATGAGTAATCTTCAATTTCTCACTTTTTTCATCAATACTATTGCTGCGGTTTTATCCCATGAGGCTCTGCTCAGGGCTTCCATTGCTAGCGCTAGTAATGATCATAGATTGGGATCCAATGAGGCCCCTCCTGCGATTCTTTCTGTATTCATTGGAAAACAACTCACCCGTGTTTTGGAAAATCTGGAGCATGTTTCGAAAGGAAAACTTTCTCCGGAGGAAAAAACAGACCTCAAGTTAAATGTAATCGGTAAAATCCCTGAAATCCTGTTGGATAATACCGACAGAAATCGCACCTCTCCTTTTGCTTTTACGGGGAATAAATTTGAATTTAGGGCCGTAGGTTCCAAGTCCAATTGTGCCAAATCTGTGACGGTTCTCAATGCAGCTGTAGCTCAGCAATTAGTGAAGTTCTCTAAGGAAGTTGAAGCCTTGATTGAGGTCAAGGGTATGAAAAAAGACGATGCTATTTTTAACGCACTAAGAGACAATCTGAAAGGCATCAAAAACATTCTTTTTGAAGGAGATGGATACAGTGAGGAATGGAAAAAGAAAGCCGTAGAGCGTGGTCTGAGTCACAATCAAAATACACCCGAAGCCCTTAAGGCCTATATCGATCAAAAAAGTATTGCCCTTTTTGAGCAAACCAATGTCCTCTCGGCTCGGGAAGTGAATGCCAGGTATATTGTGGACCTAAAGGATTATATAATGCGAATTCAAATTGAATCGCGAACATTGGGAGATTTAGCTGGAAATCACATTATTCCTACCGCCTTTAAATACCAAAATATACTGATCCAAAATGTAAAGGGATTGAAAGAGATTTATGGCGCTGACTATAAGAAATACGCTGACGTACCTTTGAAAATCATTGAGCGCATTTCTGGACACATCAAAGAGATCAGCACGGGGATCATCAAAATGGTTGAAACACGAAAAGAATTGAATGAAATCCAAGATGAATTTCAAAAAGCTTCTGCCTATTGTAATCAAGTTTTACCCTTTTTGAAAGATATCAGATATCATTGTGATAAGTTGGAATTGTTGGTAGACGATGATCTCTGGCCATTAGCAAAATATCGAGAGCTGTTGTTTTACCGTTGAAAAAAATTGTTGAAGCCTCTAAGGGTTTTGGGAATAGTGTTACATTTGGATTTGAAATCAAACAATGAGTGACAAACGGTACAACCTAAGAGGAGTTTCTTCGCAAAAAGAGGAGGTTCATAAAGCCATTAAAAACATAGATAAGGGGCTTTTTCCAAAGGCCTTTTGTAAGATTGTTCCCGACTTTTTGACGGGCAGCGAAGCGCATTGTTTGGTGATGCATGCCGATGGCGCAGGAACCAAAAGTTCTTTGGCCTATGCGTATTGGAAAGAAACTGGCGATTTATCCGTTTGGAAAGGCATTGCGCAAGATGCTCTCATCATGAATATAGACGATTTGCTTTGCGTTGGGGTGACCGATGATATTTTATTGTCTTCCACCATCGGAAGAAACAAGCATAAAATTCCCGGTGAAGTGTTATCTGCTATTATCAATGGCACGGAGGAAATACTGGCCGATTTGGCCCAGTTTGGGATAAAAATTCACAGCACTGGAGGAGAAACTGCCGATGTGGGAGATTTGGTAAAGACCATCATTGTCGATTCAACCGTTACGGCCAGAATCAAAAAAAGTGAAGTCATCGATAATGCAAATATTCAGGCAGGGGATGTGATTGTGGGTCTGGCTTCTTTTGGACAAGCTACCTATGAAAATCAGTATAACGGAGGAATGGGGAGTAATGGCTTGACCTCAGCACGTCACGATGTATTTGGTGCAGCTGTTAAGGACAAATATCCCGAGACATTTGATGCTGAATTACCAGATGATTTGGTGTATTCGGGTTCGAAAAATTTGACTGATCCGACTGAAACCTCCTTGAATGTTGGACAATTGATTTTGTCTCCCACTCGGACGTATGCGCCTGTGATCAAATCCATTCTGGACCAGGTAAACCGAAAAGACATTCATGGAATGGTCCATTGTAGTGGAGGAGCACAAACTAAAATTTTACATTTTATCGATGACCTTCATGTCATCAAAGACAATCTTTTTGATTGCCCCCCTTTGTTTAAATTGATCAAACAAGAATCGGGTACCGAATGGAAAGAAATGTTTGAAGTCTTTAACATGGGTCATCGTATGGAGATTTATCTTCCTGAACCTTTGGCCGAAACCGTTATGGCTATTGCCCAATCTTTTAAAATTGATGCCCAAATTGTGGGCAGAGTAGAGGCTTCCTCAACCAAAAAATTGACCATTACCTCCGAATGGGGTACTTTTCAATATTGATTTTATTAAATTTAAAAAGACATTTGTGTTTAGATTTAGCCGACGAAAAAATTTAATACCTAATCCATGAAGAAAAGTTTTTTAATTCCGGTAGTTTTATTTTTTTCATTTGGATTTGCTCAAGAGCGGGACGCCCTTTTTGAGGATTTGTTTGAGGAGAAGGTCAGTTTGGAGCAACAGTTATTGCCACAAAAAATGATTTTTACCCAATCCCTATTGTGGGGAAAGAATGGTCTCTTGCGAAAAACAGGAATAGCTAAATTGTCCTTAGAGCAAAGGGAAAAAGAATTGGAGCTCAGAAATGTAATGCTTAAATCCCACCAGATAATTGGTTACTTGACCCTTGCAGGTATGGTCGCTCAGGGTATCTTGGGTGGGAAACTTTATAACGGAGATTATAGTGTATATGAAACACACAAGACCTTAGGACAGTGGGTGACCGCCTCTTATTTTACGGGTGCCGGTCTTTCTCTTTTTGCTCCTCCACCCTTGGTCAGAAAAAAGACTAAAGGCTTCAATTCTATCAAAGCCCACAAATGGTTGGCCTATGTTCACTTTTCTGGAATGATTGCAACCAATGTCTGGTCGGAAGACAATAAAAAGGGACATAAATATGCAGCATATACTACCTTCGCAAGCTATGCCACTGCCGTATTAGTATTTAAATTTTAAGAGATGAAAAGATTGTTGTTTTGGATTGTTATGATGATTTCGGCGGTTAGCTCCGCTCAGGAAAAATGGATATTGGATTCCGAAAATTCAACAATAACCTATGAGGCATCACATTTTTTACACGATTGGGCGGGAACCAATCAAAACGTAAAAGGGGTATTGATTGCAGACGAAGATGGTTTTGAAAAAATTGCAATAGCAATGTATGTACGTGATTTTGACAGTAAAAACAATAGTAGAGATAATAATGCTCTTGAAATTTTAGAGGTTTTAAAGTTCCCCAAAATCGAGTTTTTTTCGGATAAAATCGAAAGGAATGAGGAGCACTTTATATTCTCAGGCAGTTTTACTTTTCACGGTAAAGAAATGACGAAGCAAGTTGACGCTCAGGCAACGCTCAAACCAAATGAGTTGGTGCTAGAGGGTTCATTCGATTTAATGCTTTCGGAATTTGAGGTACCACTCCCTTCCTTTATGATGCGAAAAATGGAAGATCGAATTGAGCTAAAATACGTCTTGTACTTTCATAAGCTTGATAGATAGATTTAAAACTTTAAATTTGCCCAATCCAGTTCGCTCACAATGATAGAAAAAATAGAGATTGTTCAACAAAGATTTATTGAGGTGTCTGATTTGATCATACAACCCGATATCATCGCGGATCAAAAGCGATATATTGAACTCAATAAGGAATATAAAGATTTGAGCAAAATTGTCTCTAAAGGAGAAGTTTACAAATCTATTTTAGCCAACATAGAAGAAGCCGACTCTATGATTAGAGAGGAATCGGATTCCGAAATGATCGAAATGGCCAAAATGCAATTAGAAGAAGCTAAAGAACAGCTTCCACAATTGGAAGAAGAAATTCGATTCTTGTTGATACCCAAAGACCCAGAAGACGGCAAAAATGTAGTGATCGAAATCAGGGCAGGAACTGGAGGAGATGAAGCCAGTATTTTTGCGGGAGACCTTTACCGGATGTACACCAAATACTGCCAAGATCAGGGGTGGAAGGTGAGTTTTGTCGATGCCAACGAAGGCACTGCCGGCGGATTTAAGGAAGTAATTTTTGAGGTTTCTGGAGAAGAAGTCTATGGAACAATGAAATACGAGTCGGGAGTACACCGAGTGCAGCGCGTGCCTCAAACAGAGACACAAGGTAGAGTCCACACTTCGGCGGCAACGGTCATGGTTTTGCCCGAAGCAGAGGAATTTGATGTGGAGGTCAATATGAGTGAGGTGAGGGTAGATTATTTTTGTTCTTCAGGTCCTGGGGGACAATCGGTCAATACCACTTATTCTGCGGTAAGATTGACTCACGAACCTACTGGAATTGTTGCCCAATGTCAAGACCAAAAGTCGCAACATAAAAACAAGGAAAAAGCCCTTAAAGTATTGCGTTCTCGACTCTATGAATTGGAACTCAATAAAAAATTGGAGCAGGATGCCGAAAAAAGAAATTCATTGGTTTCGTCGGGTGATCGCTCGGCCAAAATCAGAACCTATAATTATCCTCAAGGGAGGGTGACAGATCACCGTATTGGACTAACGCTGTATGATCTTCAGAACATCATCAACGGAGATATTCAGAAATTAATTGCGGAGCTGAAATTGTATCAGAATACCCAGAAACTGAAGGAGGCAGGAGAGACTTTATGACCCATTCAGCACTTTTAGCGCAAATCAAATCCAAAAAATCATTTTTGTGTGTAGGGCTGGATGTGGATCAAGACCGTATCCCTTTGGTATTAAAAAAGGAGTCTGATCCTATTTTTGCATTTTGCAAAAGAATTATAGAGGCGACTGCACCCTATTGCGTTGCCTATAAGCCAAATATTGCCTTTTTTGAGGCCTATGGATTGGAAGGTTGGAAATCCTTGGGTAAAGTAATACACTTTTTGAACCAAAATTATCCCGAGATATTTACCATTGCCGATGCCAAAAGGGCTGATATTGGGAATACCTCGAAACGTTATGCCAAAGCTTA
>JAURMQ010000015.1 GCA_030830625.1 Flavobacteriaceae bacterium | reverse complement strand
TTTTTATCTTGCTTTTTTTTCATAAAAAAAACAACTTATAACGATTCACAGCTGATTTCAAAAAAACACTACGTACATGTTTGAAAAAAATATTTCAGGAAAATTTTATTCCACCTCCCAGGGCTTTCGGCCTAATGCTTTGGTTGATCCAATTCGTAACCTAATACGCTTATTTATTTTACATTTTTTATTTTTCGCCTCGGCTCAATCTCCTGTTGAAGTGGGAGGAATTCAATGGAAAGCCGAATGGATTACAGCAGTTGGACAAAAAAACGAGCCTAACAATTGGACGGCATATGGTAAAGCTTTTGATCTCAAAAAAGTTCCTGCCAAAGCTTTGGCCAAAATCGCTTGTGATTCGAAATACTGGATGTGGATCAATGGAACGCCAGTGGTATTTGAGGGCCAACTCAAAAGGGGCCCCAATCCCAACGACACCTATTATGACGAAATTGACATCGGCCCCTTTTTAAAAGAGGGTAACAACTATATTTCCCTTTTGGTGTGGTATTTTGGCAAGGAGGGTTTTTCTCACAAAAGCAGTGGTAAAGCCGGATTGATTTTTGACTGCCAAAGCCCGGATTTCGAACTGATTTCGGACCGTAGTTGGAGAGCAGCCATCCGACCCGAATTTCAAACTGCAGACCCTCCGTTGCCCAATTGGAGATTAGCAGAATCAAGCATCAAGTACAATGCCCAGTTGGGCAATTTTGATTTCATCAAAAATCATCAAAACATACAAAATTGGGAAGCTGCAGTTTCACTTGGAGCTTATCCTACCTCACCGTGGAATCATTTGGTCAAACGTCCCATACCTCAGTGGAAAAACTACGGTTTAAAGCCCTATGAAAACTCCATTGAATTTCCCTTCATGAGCACCGGAGACACCCTAGTTGGCCAACTTCCCTACAACGCACATGTTACCCCTTATTTTAGGATTGATGCTCCAAAAGGTCAACTGATCACACTCCAAACAGACCATTATAAAGGAGGGGGACCGGTCAATGTAAGAGGGGAATACATCACTACAGAGGGAGAACAATCCTATGAAAACCTTGGCTGGATGAATGGTGAAAAAGTTTATTACATCATTCCCAAAGGAGTAAAGGTCTTAGATCTGATGTACAGGGAGACCGGTTATGACTCCTCTTTCTCTGGCTACTTCCGATCGAATGATTCTTTTTTTAATACCCTTTGGGAAAAAGCCAAAAGGACACTTTACGTCACCATGAGAGATACTTATATGGATTGTCCAGACAGAGAGCGAGCGCAGTGGTGGGGAGATGTTGTCAACGAAAGTGGAGAGGCTTTTTATGCCTTAGACCTCAAAAGTCACTTGTTAACCCAAAAGGGGATTTTGGAATTGATGGCCTGGCAAAGAGCGGACCATACCCTTTATTCCCCAGTGCCCAGCGGTAATTGGGATAAAGAATTGCCGGGCCAGATGTTGGCCAGTGTGGGTTATTTCGGCTTTTGGAATTATTATTTGAATACTGGAGATTTAGAAACGCTTAAAAAGGTTTATCCTGGTGTGAAAAAATATCTTGAGGTTTGGAAATTGGATCAAAATGGAATTCTCATTGACAGAATCACAAAAAATACCGAGACCACGTGGTATTGGGGAGATTGGGGTGTCAATGTGGACAAGAAATTACTGATCAATGCTTGGTATTATCTTGCACTAAAAGGGTATCACTTGATGTCAGTGGCACTGGGAGATCAAAATGAAGTCCATTGGTCTCAACAGGCCATGGTTGATTTTAAGCAAGCCTTTAATCGATTTTTTTGGAACGGCCAAAGTTATAAATCCCCAAATAATACGGCCGAAACAGACGATCGTCCACAAGCCCTGGCAGTAGTCTCTGGACTTGCCGATGTTGATCAATACGACGCCTTGTATAGCGTTTTCCTTTCTCAGGAATTTTCCAGTCCCTATATGGAGAAGTACGTTTGTGAAGCATTATTTCAAATGGGACAGGAGGAGTATGCCCTTGAACGTCTGAAAAAGCGCTTTAAGTTTATGGTCGAGAGCAAGGAACACACAACCCTATTTGAGGGCTGGGGTGCCGGGAAAGAGGGTTTTGGTGGAGGGTCAACCAATCATGCATGGAGTGGAGGCGGTTTGACGATTTTGTCTCAATACGTATGTGGCCTATATCCTATAGCTCCCGGATGGAAAAAGTTCATGGTCAAACCCAACCTGGGCGGACTGTCCTATGCAGAAACAGGAAATATAACCATGGCCGGAAAAGTGGCCATTGCTCTAAAAAAAATCAATAACGGAATGGACATAAAACTCACTGTACCCCACCAAAGTGAAGCACACTTATATGTCCCTGTAGAATACAAAAAAGTGTACATCAACGGAGAAATCAAAAACTCAAAAAAGAATGATGATCACTATAATTTGATACCACTTACTGGGGGAACTTATGAAATCCGCTACCGCTCCTTTTGAGATTTCATAATATATAATTATAGTAAATATATTTTTTCGATCCCTCCGTCGAAGACTATGGAATGAGATTTTGGATCAGATTGTTTTTTAATGAATTACGCTCCTCTTTTTGAAGGATTAGCGCTTTTTTCAGTGAAGGGATCAATGGGACGGCGTTGAGTTTTTTGAGAAGGGCGACTTGTGAAAAATAGTTGAACGAACTCAGATGTTTCGCAAAATAGGATTGGGCGATACTGTCTTTAAATATTGCATTAGGCATTTTTTCGATCGCAGTTTTGACAAAATATCCGCCGTTGGGGGTAATCATTTCAAGAACTTCATCTCTATAATTCAGAAAATCAGAGGGATGGAGATTATGAATCATAAAATAGTCGATGGCCCTATCTTTCTGATTCACCAATTTTTTCAGGAGTTTTTCATCCAATGAACCCATGGTCATCTTGGTGATGCTATCCGTAAATTTCCTATTGGCCAAGTGCCAGAGGGTATAACAGGAGTAAACCCCTCCACCTACCACGATGTCATTGATTTCTCTGACGGTGGCTCCCGTAAAACCATCTATTTCGGATTTACGCGTATCATGAATCAGCTCTTCTTTTTTATAACTTCCGATAGGGGAATTGGGATCTTTGAGTAATTTTTCCAATTTTTGGTAGTCTTGGTCGGTAAATGGGATATGATCCAGTTTGGTCAATCCTCGACCCGTGAGGGTATCATAGGCCATGAATCTGCCCATAAGATCCCATTGCATGATGATCTCAATTTCATAGCATTTGTCTTTTTCACACACTGGAGATTTGATATAGGCCCGATAGGAATCGAGAAGACCACTCTCATCTGAAATGATTTCGAATTCAAAAAAGGGTTCCTCCTCTTTCAGAACATCATCAGCACCCAATAAAACAAAGAAAAACAGACAAAAAAGGGTTCTCATTTAATCCTTGGTTTCCATTAAAGTTCTCCCCAGATTATAATTTTGAATTTTGGGTAAATCGGATTTTCCAACGCCCTTAAGCATGAGCTCTTCTAAGAGGGAAAAATGATTCTGGTACAAACCTCTAGGCAGGGTGTTCTTTGCTTTACAAACGGATGCAGCCATACCTATGACCTCTCCCATCATACCACAAGTCCTCATGAGTCTCACCGTTCCCAAAGCCACATGAGAAACACTGATGTCACGACCCGCCATCATTAAATTATCAATGTTTTTGGAATACAGACAACGAAAAGGAATGGGGTAAGGATATATGGAAATGTGCTCGGCGATGGATCGGAAAGCTTCTCCCTTAAAATCTTTTTCATTTTGAAGGTCGGGATAGTGAAGATCTATACTCCACGAAGTGGGCGCAGTACCATCGGGTAAAAAATTTTGTTGGGTTAGGTCGTTTTCGGTCAAAATATAATCTCCCACCAATCTTCTGGATTCTCGTTTACCCCCAATGTAGGCAACCCATTGAAGCTTTTCATGGGCAAACTTTTGTTTTTCTGCATGATGATTTTTAATATACGACCAGTTGGAGAAAACCACCAATAAACCATAATCTCTTATGAATTCTGCTTCCCGAATCATATCTTTCCCCATCCCGGTTTCCCAATTCCAATCTCCTCTTGTAATGGTGTATGATTTTTCATCATCCATAGGCAGACCCCAGTCAATATCTGGGAATGCAGAGGGTTGGCTTGATTTTTCTGAAAACCACTGAACGGAGATTCCCATGGTCAAATTATCGGCAACATCGGGGGCAGTGGGTTCGTTAAAAGTTGCCTTACTCTCCCTACCGTTGAGATATTCGGCACCCGCCAAATAACCCAGGGTACCATCGCCCGTACAATCGGCAAACAAAGGTGCCTCAAAAGCCAATTTTTCTCCGGTTTCCAAGTTTTCAGCCAAAACCTTTTGGATCGAATTTCCTTTCATTATAACCGCATTGGCATGATGATTTAGAAAAAGAGAAATATTAGATTCATTCCGAACCGCATTGAGTTTTTTCTGATCTTCATAATAGTATTTGGGTTGAGCGTTCCCTCCTCTTTCTGGACCAATCTCATTCACCAAATTACCCAATGCAGGATAAGGTTCAAGGTTGATTCTGGCCCCCAAATGAACCCTTACCTCAGAGCTGTTGTTCCCCCCCAATATCGGACGGTTTTGGATAAGAGCCACTTTCAAACCATGACGTGCAGCCGATATAGCCGCACAAGTTCCCGCCATTCCTCCTCCAACGACGACAAAGTCAAACTTTGATGATTGGGGATTTGGATTGATCCCCGATTTTTTAATTCTAAATGAATCTAATGCTGCCCATTCATTAGGGGGGAGGTCCTTTTTGTTTTGAGTAAAATAAATCGCATCGATACGCCCATTGAATCCTGTTAAATCATGAAGGCTGATGGTTACTTCATGGGATCTAACTTTTACTTTACCCCCAAAATTCCAATGCCAATCTTTATGGTCTTGTCCAAAAATTTTGGGAAGGGTCTGGCCATTCAATTTTATTTGAAATTTTCCCGCAGCTCGATCCGACCATGGTGCAGTCCAGTTTCTTGTTCTTACATAAACATAATAATTTCCCTTGGCAGGAAATCTGACCTTAGTGGTGGCGTCTTTTACGGGGGTACCCATCCCGTGTGCGATCAAATATGGGGAACCCATAATGTCCATGGATTGTTGATCGATAAACCATCCGCCCTTTTCGTCGAAGGACTCGGCTTCAACCCATATGGATTTGGACTGACCCCATGAGCAAAGCATAAAAAGACTAAAAAGGAGGACGGCCAAACGGTATTTATCATTCGATTTTTGATTGATATAAGCCATGAGTATCGTTTTAATTATTCCTGATTATCGGTACGAAAAGAAGACGCGGGTAAACCAAAAGTATTGAACAGGTTTCCCACAAAGAAATTTTTCCATCCGTATCGGACCTCTTTAGGATCTTTAACTTTTTCTGAGAAAACTTCCAAGGTTCCATTTTTCAGAATTTTAGCTGTTGCCGGTTGATAAATACCCTCTGCCCCCGCAATTTCAAAGTCATTTAAAGGCTTTCCATAAGTAGTTAATCCCCTGGGGACGTAATCAAAAGATATCAAGATTTTATCTCCATCAATTTTATGAGATTTATAAACGGGACCGGAAAATTGAATTCCTTCCACCTTATAATCTTTTGCTAAGGCCCAATACGACAATCGTTCTCCCACCTTGATTTTTTCTGCAGGATGTATGCTTTGGTGTTCGCCTATATCGAGGGTAACGGCCATACCCACATGATCCAACAAATCCATGGTTTTGAGTTGGGTCTCTCTGAGCAAGGCACTGTTGACCTCACCTGTGTATCCTCCATAGGGTGCTATTTGCACATAGTAGAAAGGCATTTTAGGGTTGAACCACAACTCCCTCCAGTTTTGAATCATTAATGGGAAGGTGTTTTGGTAAACCTTGGGATGATTTCGGTTGGATTCTCCTTGATACCATATCACTCCTTTTATTGTGTAGTTCAACAAAGGATGAATCATCCCATTGAACAATTGAGAGGGAGCATCTTGCTCTCGCTTATTTACAGCCAAATGGTATCTAAATGTGTTTTTTTCTTCTACGGTGACCGCGCTTTCCATGGCTTCTTTTTGTATCCAAGCTTCTACAGGAGTCCCTCCCCAACTGCTGTGGATGATCCCCACAGGAAGATCCAAAACACGGTTGAGTTTTTGAGCGAAAACGTAGGCTACTGCGCTAAAATCTGGAGTGTTTTCAGGGCTGGATTCTTTCCAAGCCCCCTCACAATCTTCAACAGCTTGAGGACTTGAATTTCGCTTTACCGTAAACATTCTAATGTTTGGATTCTTGGAGTGGAGGATCAATTCATTATTATCGTTGATGGGCTCTGATGCATACCCCTTAACGGGCATTTCCATATTGGACTGGCCCGAAGCCAACCATACCTCTCCCACCAAAACATTTTTTAGGGTAATGGACTCCTTGTTGCAGCTGATTTTGATGCTATAAGGTCCTCCTGCTGGGGGAGTATTGAGTGTGGTTTTCCATCTTCCCTTCTCATCCGATGGAGTTGATTGGACAGCATGGTCCCATGAAGCAGAGATTGCTACATTTTTGTTCTTCTCTGCCCAACCCCAAATCTCGATCGAAGTGGATTGTTGAATCACCATATTGTCTGAAACCAGACTGGGAAGTCTGAGTTTATTTTGGGCTGTTAAGGAGGGTCCAAAAAAGACAAGGACCAATAAAAGTAAAAGTGTTTTTTTCATCAATTGATTTTTTTAGTTTTTAATTCGGAAGGTAAGCCCGATTATTTGGTGTTTTTTGAGTTGATGAGGGGACATGACAAAAGAGAATAAAGGCCGAAAATTACAACACAAGACCCTATCAAAGTAACGATTCATTAGTTAGCTGTATTTTTTATGTCACAAAAAATTCAATTTAAAAATTATATCGGTCAATTTAAGAAATTTACTCAACGATATTTTCATTTTTGTCCCCTATCCTATTTTTGAGTGGATAAGGGGGTTGCACTGATGTTTTGAGGCTTTCATTTATAGGTTGACCATCGTAAGTAAAAACCAAAAAAATCCAGGAGCGTTGTGTTCATTTATGCACCTACGAATTACAGCAGAGGGAGCCGCCAAATCGACCACTCTGCCCAGAGTACCCCGCGTTTTAGGCTTCTTTTTACAGTTGCCTTTTGCTTTTTTTACTCCTTATTTCAATATTTCAATTGTAGCATCTATTTTTTTGACTCTTAAACGTTTACATTATCAAACAATAAGATTGTGTTTGAATCGGATGAGAAAAACGATTCCGTATTTTCAATAAAATTAATTTGTAAAAACGAAGGTAGTCTGTAGGCTTTCGATTTTAGCTTTTAATCACTTGAGTCGAAATTTTATAAGAAACTGACCATTATTTATAACATCACAATTTGATTTGAAAATGGTATGTTCCTGAAT
>JAURMQ010000014.1 GCA_030830625.1 Flavobacteriaceae bacterium | reverse complement strand
TAAGGATGGCCGATTTCAACTTTTCGGGCACCCGACTTATGGCAGCTTCAATTTCGGCAGTACTTACAGAAATAGAATTCAGCTTGACTTTGTCAAACGTTTCAGTATACGCAAAGAGGGCCTGATCTCCTTTTTGAGCTACTTCATTAAATACTTCCTTGGCCAATGGTTCTAAGGAAGCATAGGGAGCTGAGGCTCTCTGGGCCAAACTCCTCCACTCTTCTGGTGTTGGGTTGATGAACTGCTGCATTACAATACCATTTTTTCGATGGGACAAATCAGTATATCTTCTGCGCCTGCTGTTTTGAGTTGATCTATGACTTCCCAAAAAGAGGACTCGTCAATAACAGAGTGTAACGAAGACCATCCTTCTTGTGCCAAGGGCAATACCGTTGGACTTTTCAGAACAGGAAGTATCTTGCTGATGAGTTCAATTCTGTCATTGGGAGCATTCAATAATATGTACTTAGATTTTTTGGCCCGTAAGACGGTTCCCAATCTAAAACGTAATTTATCGACAATTTCCATCTTTTCAGCCGAAAGCTTAGGGGACTGAACCAATACCGCTTCCGATTCAAGAATTTTCGCAACCTCTATAAGATTGTTTTTAAACAGAGTACTACCACTGGAAACAATGTCACAGATCGCATCAGCCAAACCAATATTAGGCGCAATCTCTACCGAACCATTGATGATGTGTAGCTCGGCAGAAATCCCGTTTTCCTCCAAAAACCGTTTCACAGTATTGGGATATGAAGTTGCAATGCGTTTACCCTCAAGGTCTTTCACATCATTAAAAACCGCTTCTTTGGGCACAGCAATCGAAACTCGACATTTCGAAAAGCCTAATTTTTCAATGATGGACAGGTCTTTTCCTTTTTCGTGAATCAAGTTTTCGCCAATAATAGCAAGATCGGCTACTCCATCTCTCAAATATTGAGGGATATCCCCATTTCTCAAATAGAGCAATTCCATAGGGAAATTTCTCGCAGATGCTTTTAACTGGTCTTTACCGTTATCGATTGAAATACCACACTTTTTAAGTATTCCTAAAGACTCCTCATTGAGTCTTCCTGATTTCTGAATCGCAATTTTTATCATTTTAATTAAATATTATAAAAAAAACCCGTTTGAAAATCAAACGGGTTTTGAGTATGGTCAATACATCTCCTTTACCTCATTTGATGGGCAACAAGAAAATGTATATGATGATTTATATTTTTCACTATACAAATATAATAATTTTTTCAATGATAAATAAAATCAAATTTTATTGTCCTCCCAAAATGATAGGCATTCCATCTTTTCCACTACCAATGACAATCACTTTAGCATTTGGAGAAGTAGAAAGCGCCTTAGTGGCTTCAATTCCTTTTTCTTTAAGAATCATTTCGGTAATAGAAGCGCTAAGAATTCTGTTTGCAGTAGCTTTACCTTCCGCATCAATTCTTTGTTTTTCAGCCTCTTGTTTGGCTTTTTCGATACGAAATTCGTATTCTAATGACTCCTGCTCTTGAATCAATTTTCGCTCAATCCCCTCTTTGATTGCCAGTGGAAGGGATACGTCTCGCACCAATACTGCATTTACCTGAATGTGTTGGTTTTCCACCACCTTTTGAGTTTCTTCATAGATTTCATTTTGGATCGCATCTCTTTTGGTGGAGTACAACTGTTCTGGGGTATAACGCCCTACAACACTTCTGGCCACTGCACGAATCTGAGGAATCAAAACGATATTTACATAGTTTTCTCCTTTTGTTTTATGTAACATTCCCAATTCACTGTACACAGGTTGATACAAAACAGACACGTCTAAGGTTATTTCCAAACCATTAGAGGACAATACTTGCATATTTCCTTCAAAAAATTCTTGCTGTTTAACATTATAAACATAAATTTTGTTCCAAGGGGCAATAAAATGAAAACCCTCTGAAAGTGGAGCTTGGTCAGTAACGACCCCGCCCGAAAAAGTTCTAAATAAAACACCTGCTTCTCCATATCCAATATTTATAGATGATTTGGAGAAAAAAATGATCAGCACAAAGGCCAATATGATAATAGGTAATCCAATTTTGGGTAATTTTTGCATGATAAATGTTTTTTAAGTTAGCATTCCGCCATCGACTTGAAGGACTTGACCGGTAATATAATTTGATAAATCTGATGCCAAAAACACACAAGCGTTGGCGACATCTTCTGGAGCTCCCCCTCTTTTGAGAGGAATTCCATCGCGCCACTTTTGCACCACCTCTTCCGAGAGTTTCTCTGTCATCTCGGTTTCGATGAAGCCTGGAGCGATTACGTTACTTCTAATATTTCTTGAGCCCAGTTCGAGGGCAATGGCTTTGGAAAAACCAATAATACCAGCCTTTGAGGCGGCATAATTGGATTGACCTGCGTTTCCTTTAATACCCACTACCGAACTCATATGAATCAATGATCCGTGTTTTTGTTTTAAAAAGGGACGTTGGATGGCTTTGGTCATGTTAAAAACCGATTTTAGATTTACTTCAATCACCTGATCAAAGTCTGCTTCACCCATTCGCATCAGCAGGTTATCCTTTGTGATTCCTGCATTGTTGACAAGGATATCAACATTTTCAAAGTCAACCAAAATCTGATCTACCAAGGCTTGAGCCTGATCGAAATCGGCTGCGTTACTTTGGTAAGATTTTGCCATAACTCCCAAATCTTTTAATTCGTTTTCAAGCGTAAGGGCTGCATCTACCGAACTGCTGTAGGTAAAAGCCACCCTGCAGCCATGGTTGGCAAAAGTAAGGGCAATACCTCTTCCTATCCCTCGGGTTGCACCCGTAATAATGGCTGTTTTATTTTCCAGTAATCTACTCATATGATTCTAGGCTAAGACTTCTGCTACTTTTTTACCAATTTCTGCGGGTGAATCTACGATGTGAATTCCACAGGATTTCATTATGCTTTTTTTAGCCTCGGCTGTATCGTCCTTACCCCCTACAATGGCTCCCGCATGTCCCATAGTTCTTCCTTTTGGAGCAGTCTCTCCTGCAATAAAACCAATGACCGGTTTTTGATTGCCATTTTCTTTTATCCAGTGGGCTGCATCAGACTCCAATTGCCCTCCAATTTCGCCAATAACGACGATGGCTTCAGTTTCAGGATCATTCATAAACAGTTCGACAGCATCTCTAGTTGTGGTGCCAATGATGGGATCACCACCGATGCCAATGGCCGTTGTAATCCCCAGTCCTTGCCTTACCACCTGATCGGCAGCTTCATACGTCAAAGTTCCCGACTTGGAGACAATTCCTACATTTCCTTTTTTGAAAACAAATCCGGGCATAATTCCAACTTTGGCCTCCTCGGGTGTGATCACCCCGGGACAATTTGGACCAATGAGTGTACAGTTTCTTTTTTTGATAAAGTCTGCAACTTTGACCATATCGGCCACAGGAATCCCTTCCGTTATGGCAATTATAACTTTTATTCCTGCTTCGGCAGCTTCCATAATGGCATCGGCTGCAAATGCTGGCGGAACAAAAATAATGGAGGTATCGGCTTGAACTTCCTTTACCGCCTGAATGACTGAATTAAAAACAGGTTTACTTAAATGGGTTTGACCTCCTTTTCCTGGAGTAACGCCTCCGACTACTTGGGTTCCATAGGCAATCATTTGTTCGGCATGAAAAGTTCCTTCACTACCGGTAAAACCTTGAACAATTATTTTGGATTGTTTATTTACTAATACACTCATTCGGCTTATTTGCTTTTATAAAAATATGGAATTTAAAAGGGTTTGTAGGGTAATAAAGGCTTATTCTTTCATTCTTTCTTGATAATTCCCTTTTAGCGTATCAACCTTTATTTTGTCCC
This sequence comes from Flavobacteriaceae bacterium, assembly GCA_030830625.1. Lineage (GTDB taxonomy): Bacteria > Bacteroidota > Bacteroidia > Flavobacteriales > Flavobacteriaceae > UBA8316. Next base: position 1,312 of record JAURMQ010000014.1, on the reverse strand, counting down.
CTTCATTGATGAAGAGGGGGACATTTATTTTAGCGCCCGTTTCTACAGTAGCAGGCTTGGTTGCATTGGTTGCGGTATTTCCTTTCACACCGGGTTCAGTGTGGATTACCTCAAGTATTACACTTGCAGGCATATCAACCGACAAAGGCATACCGTCTTCCGTATTGATGGAAATGCTTACGATCTCACCTTCCTTCAGCAAATCAGGATTATCAATTGAGTTTTTATGAACTATAATTTGATTGTAATCATCTACATTCATGAAATTAAAATCCTCTCCTTCTCCATACAAATATTGAAATTTATTGGTTTCAACTCTGATGTCATCTATTTTATGACCCGCGGAAAAGGTATTGTCCAACACCTTGCCCGAAGTAACGCTTTTAAGTTTTGTTCTCACAAAGGCAGGGCCTTTTCCAGGTTTGACATGGAGAAACTCTATAACTTTATAAATATCGTTGTTGAATTTAATGCACAATCCTTTTCTTATATCAGAAGTAGATGCCATAGGTTTACTGTTTTAATTTTTTTGAAAATATCCTTTCATGATTCCTCTTTGAGAGTTTCTGATGAATTGTAATATTTCATCTCGCTCTGGAGAGGCTACCATCTCGGCTTCAATAATGTCAACCGCTTGACTGTTATTTAATTTTTTTTGATAAAGAATTCTGTAAATATTTTGAATCTCTGTGATTTTATCTGAGGAAAACCCTCTGCGTCTCAATCCAACAGAGTTAATACCAACGTAGGAAAGTGGTTCGCGTGCCGCTTTTACATAGGGAGGTACATCTTTTCTTACCAAAGATCCCCCTGCAATAAACGCGTGGTCGCCAATAGTTGAAAATTGATGAACGGCTACCAATCCCGCCAATATTACATGATTCCCGATTGTAATATGACCTGCCAATGTGCTGTTATTAGAAAAAATACAATGGTCGCCTACAAAACAGTCGTGTGCGATATGACAATAGGCCATAATCAGACAGTCGTTTCCAATTTTAGTGAGTTGACGATCAGAAGTGCCACGGTTAATCGTTACACATTCTCTGATGGTAGTGTTGTCACCAATAACGGCTAAGGTATCCTCTCCTTTAAATTTCAAATCTTGAGGAACTGCAGCAATTACCGCTCCAGGAAATATGCTACAATTTTTTCCAATTCTGGCCCCCTCCATAATGGTTACGTTAGATCCAATCCAAGTTCCTTCTCCAATTTCCACATTATTATCGATGGAGGTAAAAGGCTCAATCACTACATTTTTGGCCACTTTAGCTTCGGGGTGAATATAGGCTAAGGGTTGTTTCATTTCGGT
>JAURMQ010000117.1 GCA_030830625.1 Flavobacteriaceae bacterium | reverse complement strand
TTGAAAAGAAATATGAAATTACAGGCAGACCCCACGGTTATATATGCTTTAAAATTAAAGAATAACAATTTTGATACTCTTATTAAAAGAGTGCTTTACAAAGATCTAAAAATTGAGTCTTCTTATAATACGTATCAAAATAAGGGCTTGCCGCCAGGTCCCATTACCATGCCCGATATTTCTTCTATAGAGGCTGTTCTGAATCCAGAGCAACACCGCTACTTGTATTTTGTAGCCAACCCGAACCATCCTGGCTATCACTTATTCGCTAAGAACGGAAGGGAACACAATAGAAACAAAAAAATATATACCGATTGGCTTAATCGCAAACAGGTTTATCGTTAGTTGGTTTTGTGGATGATGAAAATCGCAGGTTTTTTATGGAAGCTAATTTTAGTTTTTTTCCACAACCCTATATTCATTGTTTTGATAAATTCATCGGCCTGCGTCAGTTGGAAAGCAATACACAATTGGGTTTCGGTATTCAGTACTTGTTTTAAATCTTCGAGAAGTTTTTCATTTCTGTAGGGCGTTTCCATGAAGATTTGACTTTGATTAAGTTTTAAGGATCTGCTTTCTAATACTTTTAGAGCTTTTTTTCGCTCTGTCCTGTCGATGGGGAGATAACCGTTGAACGCAAAATTTTGCCCATTAAGACCCGAACCCATCATTGCCAAAAGAATCGAAGAGGGACCCACTAAGGGTTTTACGTTGACGTGCAATTGATTGGCTTTTTGAACCATAATGGCTCCAGGATCGGCAACTCCCGGACAGCCAGCATCTGAGATTAAACCCATGTTATTTCCCTCTAAACATGGGTTTAAGTAGGTGTCTAAGTCCTCATTTGATGTGTGTTTGTTGAGAGGGTAAAGCTTTAGGGTGGATTGTATTTTTTCGGGGGCTATTTTTTTAATGAATTTTCGGGCTTCCTTTTCATTTTCTACAATGAAGTGGTCGATTTGTTCAATGATCGTTTTGATCTGAGGGGGAAAGGAATCATGATCCAATGCTTCACCCAAGGGACTCGGAATAAGGAATAATGTAGCGGTCATCTCTTTGTACTTTGGAGTTGATCAGCAAGTTGTTGGCAAGCTTGATCAATCAGATCAAAAACTTTTTTAAAATCATCTGGGTTTCCATAGTAGGGATCTGGAACTTCATTGTTTTCAATCAGTAAGCTTATTTTGCTTTTATCCTGCTCTGTCAAAGCCATTTGTTTTAGGTTTGACAAATTACTACGGTCCATAACCAAGATTTTATCGAATTTACGAAAGTCGTCTGCCACGAATTTTCGAGCGCTTTGATGGCTGATGTCGATTCCGTTTTTTGCAGCGATATCTATACTTCTAGGATCGGGGGGTTTACCAGTGTGATAAGCTTCTGTTCCTGCCGAATTTACCATAAATTGATCTTCAGCTAATTTGCTTTTGAGAATGCCCTCTGCCAATGGAGAACGACAAATGTTTCCCAAACAGACCATTAAAATTGAGGTTTTCACTTTGAGGGTTTAAAGAGAAAGTTTTTGATTGAGGTCCTCGACGTATTTTCTGAATTGTTTGTCAGTAAAACTGAGGTTGTCAACTGTTTTACATGCGTGAAGAACAGTGGCATGATCTCTTTTCCCAATTTGAGTCCCAATAGTGGCAAGAGATGCTTTGGTGAATTTTTTGGCAAAGTACATAGCGAGTTGGCGCGCTTGTACAATGTGTCTTTTTCGGGTTTTGGATTGTAATGTGGCCACATCCATCTGGAAATATTCGGAAACCACTTTCTGTATATAATCGATAGAGACTTCTCGCTTGGTATTTTTGACGAATTTATTGACAATTTCCTTAGCCAAATCAAGATCAATGTCCACACGGTTGAAAGACGATTGAGCGATCAAAGAGATAATAGCCCCTTCCAATTCTCTAACGTTACTTTTGATATTCTTTGCGACATACTCCAGCACATTGTCGTCGATGGTTACCCCATCTCTAAACAATTTGTTTTTGAGAATAGAAATTCTTGTTTCTAAGTCGGGTACTTGTAGTTCGGCCGAAAGTCCCCATTTGAAACGGGAGAGTAAACGCTGTTCGATGTCTTGCATATCAACAGGTGCCTTGTCTGAGGTGATGATGACTTGCTTACCATTTTGATGTAAGTGGTTGAAAATATGAAAGAAAACATCTTGTGTTCCGGACTTACCAGAGAAAAACTGAACATCATCAATGATGAGAATGTCGATGACCTGATAAAAATGAATAAAATCGTTTCGGGTATTTTTTTTAACGGACTCAATGTATTGCTGTGTAAATTTTTCAGCCGAAATATACAATACCGTTTTGTCGGGGTATTTGTCTTTTATTTCCACTCCAATGGCATGAGCCAAATGGGTTTTTCCGAGACCCACGCCTCCAAAAATCATCAGAGGATTGAAGGATGTTCCGCCCGGTTTGTTGGAAACAGCCATTCCGGCCGAGCGGGCCAGCCGGTTGGAATCTCCTTCCAGGAAATTCTCAAAATTGTAATTGGGATTGAGTTGCGATTCAATTTGTAAATTTCTGATTCCAGGAATTACAAAAGGATTTTTGAGTTCGTTGGAAAAAGCTTGTAGGGGAGCATCTACTTGTTGGGCATTCATTCTGGCTTGGTTGCTGCTGGGAATACTTTCAGTAAACGGAGCTTTGTTTCCAAAGGTATTTTCCATTTTGATGATATAAATCAATCTGGCTTCGTCACCCAGCTCACGGGTTAAGGCAACTTTTAATATCTTTACGTAATGTTCTTCTAACCATTCGTAAAAAAACTTGCTGGGGACTTGAATGCTCAAGGAATTATCCGTGATTTTGAGAGGGGTAATGGGTTCAAACCATGTTTTGTAGGCTTGCTGCTGAATATTATCCTTGATGAAAACCAAGCAGTTATTCCAAATTTTTTCAGCAGAGATCTCCATTCAAATTTTTAAATACGTTTTATTTTAGCATTTGACTTAGGGTATTGATCAAATTTTTAGAGTTACAAATATTGAAATAAAAAAATTAAAAAAAATTATTTTTTGTATTGATTTTTCAATTTTTTTTTTTGAAATTATGGAACCCTCATCGCCCAAAATAATTTAACATTTTCACGAAATTGATTACCTATACAACCAAAGTTTTCAGAATCAGATATACTGAAACGGATCAGATGGGTTTTGCCCACCACAGTCACTATCTTAATTATTTCGAAATGGCCAGAATTGAGTGGCTTCATTCTATTGGTTTTTTCTATGCTCAGCTTGAAAAAGAGGGAATAGTGATGCCAGTGGTATCTGCTGCGATTGATTTTAAATCTCCTGCCTATTTTGATGATTCAGTGCGCATTATTTTAACCTTAAAAACAATGCCAACAGCAAGAATTATCATAAACTATCAAATGATCAATGAGGAGAAAAAAGAAATAGCTCATGGATCCACCACATTGGCTTTTTTGAATACCCAACTGAATCGTGCTGTAAGATGTCCTGATCGATTATTAGATCTCCTTCAATCTTTGTAGAGGGTCACTAAGGTATCTTCTTTGAGGGTCGTTGAAGATGCAATTAAATTTTTATTGATTTGGGGTCCTTTTACCCCATCGTGCCATTTTTTTTTGGTGATAAAGATTCGAGCCTCATCCCAAAGATTTGCATCGATAAAATGCTGTAGTGTTTTGGTGCCTCCTTCTATTATTACAGATTGTAGTTCTTCCTGATACAAACGCTTTAAAATATCTGCCGCATCAATTTGGGTATGGGCATCGGTGGCTTCCAATTTTTTATTTACTATAATAATAGTGTTTTTTTCTTTTACCAAATGATTATCCGAATGAGAGAGTTTTTGATTGGGATCAATGACTACAGGGGTAGGATTGTTTCCTGCCCACAAACGTGTATTGAGTTTTGGATTGTCAATCAGTGCGGTATGTAGGCCAATCATAATAGCTTGTTCTTGGCTTCTCCATTGATGAACGCGTTGTTTGGAGAGCACATCGGTTAACCAATATTTTGTGTTGGTGTTTTTTGGAGCGATGAATCCGTCTGCACTTTCTGCCCATTTGAGGATAACATAGGGGCGTTTTTTTTGATGAAAACTAAAAAACCTACGGTTGAGTTCTATGCATTGGGTTTCTAAAACTCCTGTTTTTACCGCACAGCCAGCGGCTTGAAGTTTTTTGAGTCCTTTACCAAAAACTTTTTGGTTTTGGTCCAAACATCCTATGACCACTCTTGGGATTTTCATTTGAACAATCAGGTCGGAGCAGGGGGGGGTTTTGCCCTGATGATCACAGGGTTCTAGATTGACATACAGCGTACTGTTGGAGAGTATATGATGATTTTTTACGCTCAGAATGGCCTCCCTTTCGGCATGGTCTTTACCTGCTTTTTTGTGCCAACCCTCGGCAATTATTTTCCCTTCATGAACGACAACACAACCTACCATGGGGTTGGGGTAGGTGTACCCCAGACCTTTTTGTGCGAGTGTAAGGCAACGTTGCATAAAAAGTGAATCACTCATTTTTTATTTCTTTTTTGAGAACTCAAATTTAGTCAAAAATGATTGTGTTAATTTTGTCCATGCTTTTAAATGAATTTAGAAACCATTTTGTCGATTCTTTAATCAAGGATTATCCAAAAACTGAAATCATTGCTTTTTTTCGCCGTTTGACTGATTTTTATTTTCAGTGGTCCCCCACTTTTTACCCTTTAAACCCCGATTATCCTCTTAGCGATCGGGAGCTGGATATTTTATCCAAAGCTTTGTTAGAGCTAAAAGAACATAAGCCTTTACAGTATATCATTCATGATGCCCATTTTTATGGGAGATCTTTTTATGTGGACGAAAATGTTTTGATTCCTCGACCAGAAACAGAGGATTTGGTGAATTGGGTTTTATCTGATTTCGACCAATATGAGGGGGGATTAAATGTTTTGGAAGTGGGAACCGGTAGTGGTTGTATTGCTGTGAATTTGGTAAAGGAAAACAATAATTTTAATGTTGAAGCCTTGGATGTTTGTGCCCAGGCCATTGCTATAGCCCAAAAAAACGCTATTTTTCATGAAGTGGAAGTAGATTTTATTGTACAAGATATAAGGGGTTTGGAGGGGTGGACCAAACCTTTAGACATCATTATATCTAATCCTCCTTATGTTGCGCCTGGCGAAAAAAAGGAGATGCTGCCCAATGTTTTGGATTATGAACCTCATTTGGCCCTTTTTGCTCCAGAAAAAGATCCGCTATACTATTACAAAAAAATAATGGTTGTGGCAGAGTCAAGCCTGAAGGTCGGCGGAAGTCTGTATTTTGAGGTCAATCCCAAGTTTTTGGAGCAATTAGTGAGCTTTATTAAAACTAAAACTTTTGAGGATATTGAAGTGAGAAATGATATTTTTGGTAAACAAAGAATGCTTAAAGCACTTAAATCATAAATGGACATTAAAGAACAGATCCAGCAATTAAGGGAATCCTTGCACGAGCACAATTATCTGTACTATATCCTGGACGCTCCCAAGATCACTGATTTTGAATTTGATCAAATGCTAAATTCACTGATAGACCTTGAGCGCCGATACCCTGAATTTTTTGATGCCAATTCCCCTTCACAGCGCGTGGGAGGTGGGGTGACAAAGAATTTTTTAACCCAATCTCATCGATACCCTATGTATTCGTTGTCGAATACTTATTCTAAAGAGGAATTGATGCTGTGGGTGAGTAGGGTGGAAAAAGTATTGGGTGATGATCCTTTTGAGTTTGCTTGTGAGTTAAAATACGACGGAGCCTCTATCAATTTGACATATCAGGGGGGTAGATTTTTGAGGGGAGTGACACGGGGAGATGGAAGTCAGGGAGACGATGTATCCATGAATTTGAGAACGATTCCGACCATCCCATTAACATTGAAAGGAAATTACCCTGATTTTTTTGAAATCCGAGGCGAAATCGTTTTGCCGTTTGAAGGGTTTGAATTGATGAATGAAGAGCGCATAAAGAGGGGAGAGGAGCCCTATATGAATCCCCGAAACACGGCCTCGGGTTCCCTTAAACTTCAAGACAGTAGTCAGACGGCCGAAAGACCTTTGGAATGTTTTTTGTATGCATTGGCAGGAGAGGAGTTGGGAGTAAACTCTCAAATTAAGGCCCTTGAAAGTGCGAGATTATGGGGGTTTAAGGTGCCGGATACAGCCCTTTTGGCATCTTCAGTCGAAGAGGTTTTTGAGTATTTGGATCATTGGGACAAAAATCGTTTTGAATTGCCTTATGAGATCGATGGAGTGGTCATCAAAATCAATCGTTTTGATCAACAAAAAGCTTTAGGGTTTACGGCTAAATCTCCCCGTTGGGCAATCGCTTATAAGTTTCAGGCCGAACGAGCTGCTACTCTTCTGGAAACCGTAACTTATCAGGTAGGGCGAACCGGTGCTGTAACCCCTGTTGCAAACCTGAAACCTGTGCTTTTGTCGGGTACTACGGTAAAGCGAGATTCTTTGCACAATGCCGATCAGATCGAAAAGTTGGCCCTGAGAATTGGCGATACCGTTTTTGTAGAAAAAGGGGGGGAGATCATTCCCAAGATAGTAGGCGTATCTCCAGAACACCGCCCTTTGGAATCTGCAAAAGTGAATTTCATCCATCATTGTCCAGAATGTCAATCCGTATTGGTTAAAGAAGATGGAGAAGCTCAACATTATTGTAAAAATCAAAATGGATGTCCTCCTCAAATTGTAGGGAAAATCCAGCACTTCATATCCCGAAAAGCGATGGATATTGACGGGTTGGGAAGTGAAACAGTTACTTTGCTTTTTCAGAATGATTTGGTATCCAACATTGCGGACCTCTACCATTTAAACAGAGATCAACTTTTGCCATTGGAACGCATGGCCGAGAAGTCGGTGGACAATTTGCTCAATGGTATTGAGGCTTCCAAAAAGAAAACTTTCTCTAAAGTTTTATTTGGTTTGGGAATTCGATATGTGGGGGAAACGGTAGCCAAAAAGTTGGTTAAGGCTTTTTCATCCATCGATCGCCTTAGGGAAGCAGGTAGAGAAGAATTGATTGAAGTGGACGAAATAGGAAATCGAATTGCAGACAGTATATTGGATTATTTTAAGGATCCCAAAAATATGGTATTGATCGAACGTTTGAGAGCAGTAGGAGTTCAGTTGGAATCTCAAGAAAAACAGGAGGACTCAAACCAAATGTTGGAAGATCAAAAATTTGTTATCTCTGGTGTTTTTAAAACGATTTCGCGTGAGGAATTGAAGGAGAAAATTGAAACTTTGGGAGGAACCGTCATGAGTTCAATATCGGCCAAAACCCATTATGTGATAGCAGGAGAGGGAATGGGGCCCAGTAAGAAAATCAAAGCAGAAAAATTAAACATTCCCATTATTGATGAATCCACTTTTTTTTCGATGATCCAAGCTTGATAATGGATGATTTGTTTGATTTATAACATTTTATAATATATATTGATATTAAGAAGATTTTTGATTTTCGCTATTACTTAATTTTTAATTTTGGTTTATGTTAAAATGGTTTAGAAGAGCGAATTTATATAGAGTGTATAAAAACACTATTCATGGTTTTTCTAAGCCCGATAGAAGTAGAAATTCAAAAATATTAAAAAATATATCGGTCATTCTTGATCATAGACTTGGGATTGCGCCCACCTATTTTTTAGAGATCGCGGAACATTTAAATGTTCCTAAAAAAAATATATCGGTGTTGACTTTTTTTCCACACCAAAGTGAGATAACTGAAGAGCAATACCAAATCAGTTATTGCCCAAAAAGTATTTCAAACTGGGGAGTTTTGAATGACACACTCTCTGATTTTTGCAAACGCAAATCGGATGTATTGATCAATTTTTATGAAAAAGACGATATCGATTTGAAGTATATTAGCGCCAAAAAAAATAGAAAATTGAGTATTGGTTTCACAAGCGTAGATCATGAATTGAATGATTTGATCTTAGAGGTGAATCCTCAAAATATTGAGGTTTTCATCAGCGAGTGTATCAAATATTTGAAAATATTTTTTACCACAAAAAAATGATAGAAATACAAGGACATGGGGTGGCAATGATTACCCCATTTAGAGAAAACGGATCTATTGATTTTGATGCCATTCCTGCTATTGTAGAACACTTAATAGATGGAGGAGTGGACTATCTGGTGGTTCTGGGAACTACAGCAGAAACCGCTACTTTGTCTCAGCAGGAGAAAAAGGAGCTGGTGGATACAATCATTGCTTCAAATTCAGGGCGATTGCCCTTGGTATTAGGATGGGGGGGCAACCATACTTTAGAGCTTGTGAAACTGTTGGATGGCTTCGATTTATCCTCTTTTTCTGCGTTGCTCTCGGTTACTCCTTATTACAATAAACCCAATCAAGAGGGATTGTATCAGCATTACAAAACATTAGCCAACCACTCCAGTCTTCCGTTTATTCTTTACAATGTCCCCTCCAGGACCGGGGTGAATATTGCTCCCGAGACGGTTTTGAGATTGGCTACTGATTTTAAAAATATTGTAGCCATTAAAGAAGCTTCTGGAGATTTTCAACAAGTTCAAACTTTGATTAAAATGTGTCCTCCGGGCTTTACCATTCTCTCTGGGGATGATGAAATGTCTTTATCCATGATTTTGGCGGGGGCCCAAGGGGTAATATCGGTGATTGGAAATGCAATTCCTGGTCTGTATTCAAAAATCATTCAACATGGATTGAACCGAAATGTGGAGGAAGCATATACGCTACAATACAGGGCTTTGGACTTGATAAGAATGATTTACGATGAGGGAAACCCCACGGGTGTAAAAGTTTTGATGGAGGCGCTGGGTCTCTGTGAAAATCATTTGAGACTTCCACTGGTTGAGGCCTCTGATGGCTTACGTTTGAAATTGAGAAATGAATTGAAAAACACCATTTCATCTTAAGCTTTTCATTCCTTTTACATCCCAGTTCTTTATCATTTTGATTATTTGATCAAATCTGTAAATTATTTATTAATTTCGCCCCATGTCCAACAGGTATAACTTCTCCTTATTTGCCATCGTTTTACTAACGCTAATTTCGTCTTGTAATGAGTATCAAAAAATGCTCAATAATGACGATATGAATCTAAAGTACAAAGCGGCAGAAGAATATTACAATAATGGCGAATACAGAAGGGCCAACAGGCTTTTGGAACAATTGGTTCCCTCCTACAGGGGAAAGCCTCAGGCGGAACGTTTGGTATTCTTTTTTGCGGATTCTTATTTTCAGACCAAAAATTATTATTTGGCCGCATATCAGTTTGAAAGTTTCATCAAATCGTTTCCGAAGTCCCAAAAATTAGAAGAAGCAAGTTTTTTCTCGGCCAAGTCCCATTATATGATGTCTCCCACTTATAGTTTGGATCAGAAAGAAACTCTAACTGGAATCGAAAAGATTCAAATTTTTATGAACAATTACCCCCAGTCCAAGTATACTGACGAATGCAATCAATTGATAAATGAGTTGCAAACCAAAATTGAAAAGAAAGAATTTGAAGTCGCCAAACAATACTACACTATATACGATTATAGAGCCGCCATTAAATCTTTGGATAATTTTGTAGCAGAGTTCGTTGGGACAAAATTTAGAGAAGAGGCATTGTATTATAAGTTCTTAGCTTCCTTCGAAATTGCTATAAACAGCGTGGAGTCAAAAAAATTAGAGAGGCTTAATGAACTTAAAAAATTGCACACCAATATTGTTAGTTTTTATCCCGAAACCTTGTTTGAGGAAGAGCTGACCAAAAAAATGGAAACCGTAGAGAAAGAAATTAATACCTTTGCAAACAAAACACAAAACGAGTCATGACAAAATACAGAACTTCTAATGCACCCATAACCACCTCTACCTATAATAGAGAGAGTATAGAGTCGCCTACCGAAAATATTTATGAGGCATTATCCATCATTTCTAAAAGATCGAATCAGATCAATTTAGACATTCGAAAAGAATTGCATGAAAAACTGGATGAGTTTGCTACCCACAACGATAGCTTAGAAGAAATTTTTGAAAATAAAGAGCAAATCGAAGTGTCTAAATTCTACGAGCGCCTTCCCAAGCCTCATGCAATAGCAATTGAGGAGTGGTTGAACGGAAAAATTTACCACCGAAATACAGAGGATCCTAACGCATAAACCATGAGCGTTTTAAGGGGAAAAAAAATCCTCCTGGGTATCTCTGGAGGTATAGCCGCATACAAAACCCCTTTAATAGTCAGATTGTTGAAATCTTCGGGTGCAGAGGTTAAAGTTGTCATGACTCCTTCGGCCAAAGATTTTGTAACCCCGCTGACCCTTTCTACTCTTTCCAATGAGCCTGTTCATTCCAGCTTTACAGAAGAATTGTTCGACAATCCAGTATGGATTGATCATGTTGCCTTAGGCAAATGGGCAGATCTTATGTTGATTGCACCGGCAACCTCCAATACGCTCTCTGCTTTGGTTCATACCAAGTGTAACAATTTACTGATTGCTACATATTTATCCTGTACTTGTCCTGTTTATATTGCTCCGGCAATGGATTTGGATATGTA
>JAURMQ010000116.1 GCA_030830625.1 Flavobacteriaceae bacterium | reverse complement strand
GTGCCACCTCATGCCCCATAATTGCTGCTAAACCGTCGGAATTTTGGGCTATGGGTAGAATACCCGTATAAAAAACAATCTTCCCATCGGGCATACACCAAGCATTTTTTTGAGGATCTTTAACCAGATTATACTCCCAAGCATAGTCTTTGAGATATTCTGGATCATCTACATGGTTAAAATAGGTCTGTGCCGCTTTTGAAATGCGCTCACCTACCTTAACGATTTCTTTTTGTGCGTCAGTATTCATAACGACCTCATGCTCCTTTAAGAAAGTGGTATATTGATTAAATGCCATTGGAAAAAGTTGCTTGTTAGAAAAAGCATTAAAGGTGTTTTTACCTGTGAGTTGGTTGACCTTACAATTTGAAAAGAGGAGTAGGAGTAAAAAAATGTAATTTTTTGTTTTCATAATTTGGGGTTTAAGTTAAAATTACAAAAAGGACTGCTTTAAATCAATAAATAAGGCATCTCTTTGATTGAATTTTTAGACACACAGCGGAATGATTATTTTGTGTTGAAAAAAATGCAATGAAAAAATCAATCACATTTTAACCAATCGCAGAAAGAGGCTGTGGGATTGATGTACACAATATAGCACTAATAGCAACCATAAGAGTGCTTATTTTAAAGAGGAAACTCGGAACTGAAAGTTTTACTAAGAGTATAGAAGGTCGTCGGGATTGTAAAAGCCAAACAAGTCACTGATCTAGCTATGGAAATCGTAGGTGTTTAGTGGAAGTTAGTGTTTAATGTTTTGGTGGAAGATTTTGAAATTGTAGTAGTGAATGCTCCTCACATAAAAAACGTTTCAGGACGTAAGAAATAAATTGTGGCAGTTTGAGAGTGCTTAGGCTTTATTGGATGGATTCCTTGAACAGTATAGAGGGTGTAAATTGAACTCTTTCTTAGATAATGATATCCATTTTTTTATAAATAGAGATTTCAGTTTACACTCTCTTAAGTGAGTCTCTTAATTTCCTTTATAAAGTGTTGGGCCAAATCATTGGCTTCCTTTTCACTTTCTGCCTCGGTATATATCCTGATGATGGGTTCTGTATTTGATTTCCTTAAGTGCACCCAAGAGTGGTCAAATTCAATTTTGACTCCATCTATGGTGTTGGGATCATTTTTTGAATATTTTTTTTCAATTTCAAGGAGAATTGCTTCAACATTCATTTCTGGATTCAATGAAATTTTTGCTTTACTCATCGCATAATTGGGATATGAAGCCCTTAAGGACGATACTTTTAAGTCACGTTCTGCCAGCAGACTCAAAAATAATGCGACGCCTACCAAGGCGTCCCTACCGTAATGTAATTCGGGATAGATTACCCCCCCATTTCCTTCTCCTCCAATGACTGCCTTCACTTCTTTCATTTTTTCAACAACATTGACCTCCCCCACTCCACTGGCATAGTAACATCTACCATGCTTTCTGACAATGTCTGAAAGTGCTCGAGTGGAGGATAGATTAGAAACCGCATCTCCAGAAGTTTTAGACAAAACATAGTCAGTGCAGGCTACTAAGGTATATTCTTCTCCAAAAACAATTCCATTTTCATCTACAAAAGCCAATCGATCAACATCAGGATCAACCACAATTCCAAAATCGGCATTTTCCTCAACTACTTTTTTAGAGAGTTCCGTTAGGTGTTCTTTAAGGGGTTCAGGGTTGTGAGGAAAATGTCCTGAAGGATTGCAATAAATAGGAATTGTTATGACTCCAAGTTGCTCTAAAAGTAAAGGTATAGCGATTCCACCCGTTGAATTGACAGCATCTACAACAACCTTATACTGTTTTTTTTTAATATTATTTTCGTTAACCAGCTTTAAGGCCAAAACCTTTTTTATATGATCTTCGATGGCACCTTCAACGGGCGTGACTTTTCCCAAGTGATCGATTTCTGAAAAATCAAAATCTTTTTTTTCGGCAATATCGAGTATCGCCTTTCCTGATTGGGCATTCAAAAACTCGCCCTTTGAGTTGAGAAGCTTTAAAGCATTCCATTGCTTAGGGTTGTGGCTGGCCGTTATGATGATGCCTCCATGAGCTTGATGCTGGGTCACAGCTACCTCTACAGTAGGCGTGGTGGATAAACCCAAATCCAATACCTCTATACCATAACCGACCAAAGTTTGGTTGACTAAGCCTTGTATCATACTGCCTGAAATTCTGGCATCTCTTCCTACCACCACTTTGTATTGTTTTGAAACTACATTCTTTTTCAGCCAACTTGCATAGGCAGCAGTATAAAGAACAGTGTCTAAAGGAGTAAGGTTATCCGAAGTTTTTCCACCAATGGTACCTCTGATTCCTGAAATGGATTTTATTAAAGTCATATTGCAAATATAATGATAACTGGGTTTTGGAGTACGATATTGATATAATGATAACAAGTTGATCATGGGAATCAGTATATGATTTGGCTTACCTTTATAAAATCAATTGCTCAATACAAAAGGATCCCATGAACTATTTGGCCCATGTTTTTCTCTCAGGAACTGAAGAGGATTTATCGATCGGTAATTTTATTGCAGACCATGTCAAGGGCAAAGCATATTTGAATTATTCAGCAGCTATTCAAAAGGGAATTTTACTGCATCGTAAGATCGATCATTTCACAGATCAACACCTACTGTTTAAAAAAAATGTGAGTTTACTTTTTCCTCAATACAGGCATTACAGTAGGGTAATTGTCGATATGTTTTTCGATCATTTATTGGCGGCGCAATGGAGTAAATACCATTCTGATTCCTTGGAGAAATTCAGCAGCAATTTTTACACCCTAATGGATCAATATGAAGGGGAACTTCCGGAAAAAACTAAAAAAATGATCCCTGTAATGCTCGATAATAATTGGTTTGTGGCCTACAGCACTTTCGAGGGATTAGGCGAAATACTCTATCAAATGTCTCAACGAACTCGTTTCCCCTCAAACCTCTCTCTGGCCATAACTGAGTTGAAAGAGAATTACTCCCAAATTGAAAAAGATTTCATTACTTTTTTTGCAGAATTGCAAGCTTTTGTTGCCGATGAAATGAGAAAATTATAGCTCTATACTCGGATTAGAATCTGTTTCTTTCATATAAGTTAAGATCACTTACAGTGATTAAATAACGCTTTTAAATCGTTATTTTTGCAAATTGACTATGAAAGAAAGTGAAAATAGTATTGACATTCAAGGGGCAAGGGTTCACAACCTTAAGAATGTAAGTTTAAAGATCCCTAGAGATAAACTGGTTGTCATTACAGGCCTTTCGGGCAGTGGAAAATCATCATTGGCTTTTGATACGATCTATGCAGAAGGACAACGCCGCTATATGGAGACTTTTTCTGCTTATGTAAGACAGTTTTTGGGCAATCTTGAGAGACCTGATGTTGATAAAATTGATGGGCTCTCTCCTGTTATTGCGATAGAACAAAAAACCACTTCCAAAAGTCCGCGCTCCACTGTAGGAACCATTACTGAATTATACGACTACATCAGACTGCTGTTTTCTCGAGTGGGAACGGCATACAGTTTTGTAACCCATGAAAAAATGGTGAATTATAGCGATGAGCAAATTCTCCAGTTGATATTAGAGGAATACATCGACAAAAAAATCATTTTATTGTCTCCCCTAATTAAAGCTCGAAAAGGGCATTACAGAGAATTATTTGATTCTCTATCGAGACAAGGTTTCTTGCGGGTTAGGGTCGACGGTGAAATCGTAAATCTAACCCCCGGTATGCGGGTGGACCGATACAAAACACACGATATCGAATTGGTTGTTGACAGAATAAAGGTCAAAACAGAAGAGAATGATCTCAATCGACTGATCGAATCCATTAAAACAGCCATGCATTATGGGGAGGAATCTGTTGTCTTGATCGATGCTGAAACAGATAAGCTGCGCTACTTTAGCAGGAAACTTATGTGCCCTACCTCTGGAGTTTCTTATGCAATTCCTGAACCCAATTCGTTTTCATTTAATTCGCCTAAGGGAATGTGTTTGAATTGTAAAGGTTTAGGTAATCAGTTTGAGGTGAGTAGAAATAAAATCATCCCTGATGAAAACCTTTCCATAGACAAAGGAGGAATTGTTCCATTGGGTGAAAAGAAAAGCAATTGGGGGTTCCGACAAATGGAGGTCATTGCCAAACGTTATGATTTTTCCCTTTCTGATCCCATAAAGAAAATCCCACCAGAAGCTTTGGAGGTCATTTTAAAAGGTGGCGATGAAAAGTTTTCAATAGCTTCAAAATCCTTAGGAATTACTAGAGATTATAAGATCGATTACGAGGGAATCGAAAACTTCATCAAGCATCAATTTGACAGTACAGATTCTGCGAGTATCAAACGATGGGCTTATGGATTTATGGATGAAAAAAAATGCAGTGTTTGTGAAGGCTCTCGATTGAATCAAGAATCTTTACATTTCAAAGTGGGCGGTTTAAATATTTCAGCAGTAAGCGCATTGGATCTGGGAGATCTTTTCCAGTGGTTCGATCGCTTAGGTACTCAACTGTCTGCAAATGAACTCAAAATTGCGGGTGAAATTATCAAAGAAATCAAAACGAGATTACAGTTTTTGTTGGATGTTGGACTCAACTACCTTTCACTGAATCGATCGTCCAAATCTTTATCCGGAGGAGAAGCACAACGCATCCGACTGGCTACTCAAATAGGATCGCAGTTGGTGGGTGTACTTTATATTTTAGATGAACCCAGTATTGGTCTTCATCAACGGGACAATGAAAAGCTGATTAATTCATTGGAGTCCTTGAGAGACATTGGTAATTCAGTTATTGTAGTAGAGCACGATAAAGATATGATTCTTCGTGCCGATCACATTATCGATATAGGACCTTTGGCAGGGAAAAATGGAGGTGAAATCATTTCGGAGGGGACTCCAAAAATGATAAAAAAACAGAAAACCCTTACGGCCCAGTACTTGAACCGTCAAAAAAGCATTGCCTTGCCCGAAAAAAGAAGAAATGGGAATGGAAAATGCGTCGAATTGTTGGGGTGCACTGGAAATAATCTAAAAAACATAGACATCTCAATCCCCCTCGGTATTATGATAGGGGTAACAGGTGTATCGGGAAGCGGGAAATCCACCTTGATCAATGAGACCCTCTACCCTATTCTCAATGCTCACATATACCATGGAGTCAAAGATCCCCTTCCCTATAAAAAAATTAAAGGTTTAGAATATTTAGACAAAGTTGTTGATGTCAATCAATCCCCTATTGGCAGGACACTAAGGAGCAATCCTGCCACCTATTGTGGGGTTTTTAGCGAAATCAGAACTTTATTTACCCTGACCCCTGAATCTCAAATTCGTGGCTACAAATCCGGAAGATTTAGTTTTAATGTAAGTGGAGGGAGATGCGAAACCTGTCAAGGAGGAGGCATGAAGGTAATCGAAATGAATTTTTTACCCGATGTTCATGTAGAATGTGAGAGCTGTAATGGAAAACGTTTTAATCGTGAAACCTTAGAGATCCGATTTAAAGGCAAGTCGATTGCTGATGTATTGGAAATGAACGTTGATCAAGCCTGTGATTTTTTTGAAAGCCATCCCAAAATTTTTCGTAAATTAAAAACAATCCAAGATGTTGGATTGGGGTACATCACTTTGGGCCAGTCCTCCACTACACTCTCAGGTGGAGAAGCTCAGCGCATCAAATTGGCTACAGAACTATCAAAAAAAGACACCGGTCAAACGCTATACATATTGGATGAACCAACCACAGGACTTCATTTTGAAGATGTAAGGGTTTTGATGGAAGTTCTGGAACGGCTGGTCGAAAGAGGAAATACCGTATTGATCATCGAGCACAACATGGATGTCATCAAGTTGGTTGATCATCTCATTGATATTGGTCCTGAAGGAGGAAAAAATGGCGGAAATGTAGTCGGTCAAGGGACTCCTGAGGAAATTGTGAAAATTAAAAACAGTCATACTGGGAAATATTTAGCGAAAGAATTAAAAATGAATTAATATGAATTTATTCATCAATCAAACAAAAAACTGGAGTGAAATAAAAGCCAATGACTCATGGGCGTTATTTAAGATAATGTCAGAGTTTGTCAATGGCTATGAAAAAATGAGTCTGATTGGTCCTTGTGTTTCTATTTTTGGTTCTGCCAGAACGACTTCGGACGATCCTCAATATCAATTGGCTAAAGACATTGCCGAAGCTGTAGTCAAGTCAGGATTAGGGATAATCACAGGGGGTGGACCGGGAATTATGGAAGCGGCCAATATGGGGGCTAAAAAAGGGGGAGGTACTTCTGTAGGACTTAATATTAAACTGCCCTTTGAACAGAAACACAATGATTATATCGATTCAGATAAGTTGATGAATTTCGAGTATTTTTTTGTGCGAAAGGTCATGTTCATCAAATATTCTCAAGGTTTTGTGGTCATGCCTGGAGGATTGGGTACTTTGGATGAATTGTTTGAAGCTTTAACTCTCATTCAGACAGAGAAAATCAAAAAATTTCCCATCGTATTAGTTGGAAAAGAATATTGGAAAGGTATGTTGGATTGGATCAAAACAACTTTACTTCACGAAAACAAGATAGATCCCGAAGATTTGGATTTAATAACCGTTGTAGAAACCAAAGAAGAGGTAGTTGACCATCTTCATAATTTCTATAAAAAAGAATATTTCAAACCTAACTTCTAAGCCCATCACCATAAAAAAATCAACTCATTTTATCGTATTGATCTTGGGTGCAATTAATGCCATTAATGGGCAAAATACAATTGCATATGACATCGATGCGGATTTAGATTATGAGGGAAGAACACTTAAAATCTCTCAAAACATTAGCTTTAAAACCGATGATAGTCAAGTATTGGACACCTTGTATTTTACCGATTGGTCCAATGCGTATTCTAGTGTCGATTCTCCCTTAGCCCAAAGGATTGTTGAAGAGTACGACCGAAGCTTTTATCTTTCCAATAAATCAAAGTTGGGCAGAACATCAATCCACTCCCTTAAAATCAACGGAGAAAAAATGGATTGGAGCAGACTGAAAAATCAACCGGATATTATTCGTGTAATTCCGTTTGACAAAATTGATTCAGAAAGTATCACAACAGTAGAAATTCAATATGAAGTGAATCTACCCGACGGCAAGTTTACGGGTTATGGTTACAACTCCAAGGGCGATGTTTTTTTAAGGTTTTGGTACATCGCTTTGAGCCCTATATATGACAACGAATGGCGGAATTACAGTCATCTCAATTTAGACGATCATAGTGTCCAAGCAGCAGATTATCTAGTGAGGCTAACTGTGCCCGAAGAAATAGAGGTTGAAAGCAATCTACATAAAGGGGGTGAAGAAAATAGTGCACAGTATTTTTACGGTACTCAGAACAGAGAAGCTTCTCTTTTCTTTACAAAAAACAATGAGTTTGAGACTTTTGAAACGGTTGAAGATCGCATTTTTATAACCGATATTTTTAAAAAATCAGAGAACAAAGATCTCAACTTAGCAAAGGTTCAAAGAATCGATGCTTTTATTACCAAAACATTGAATTTTAAAGGGTTGAATAAGTTTTTGATTCCAGAGCTTCTTTACAACAAAAATCCTTTTTTTGGACTGAACGATTTCCCAAAATTTTTAGCTCCTTTTGATTCGACATTTC
>JAURMQ010000115.1 GCA_030830625.1 Flavobacteriaceae bacterium | reverse complement strand
TCTGGCAGTTTTTGCTTAAATGGATCTACTTGTTTACCGTTTTTCCAGAATCGGTAGCAAACATGAGGCCCCGAGGTATTGCCTGTCATTCCTACCCATCCAATCACTTGTCCTTGGGTAACAAATTCTCCCACTTTTACTTTTCGGCGTTTCATATGAAGGTACTGGGTGCTATAGGTGTTGTTGTGTTTGATGGTCACATAATTGCCGTTTCCTTTGGTATAGGAGGATTTGGTTACGACTCCATTGGCAGTGGACAGAATTGGAGTTCCTACATTGGCAGCAAAGTCGGTACCACGGTGGGGTCTGACGCGGTTTCCATAATAAGCAATTCTGCGTTTGAGATTATAACGAGAGCTAATAGGACCAAACTTTACAGGCGCTTTGAGAAAGGCCCGTCTTAGATTTTTGGCGTTTTCATCAAAATATTCAACGATTCCTTTGATCGAATCGGGTTTAAACTCGAAGGCGTAAAACTCTTTTCCTGCGTGTTCAAATATGGCAGCTTTAATCCGTTCGATACCAATAGAGAGGGTATCATCCACAAATTTTTCAGTGTAAATGACTTTAAAACGGTCGCCTTTGTGCAGCCTATGAAAATCAATATTCCAAGCGTAAACGTCCGCTAAGTAATAGGTCAATTGATCGTTTAATCCAGCAGTCAACATGGTTTCGTACAGTGAATTTTCGATCATACCATAGGCCTCTTTTTGAACCCTCTTGATGGGTTTGTTTACGATTTCACCATAAATACTGTCTCTGAGTTGAATCAGGGTGTAAGAGTCAATTTGGGGTTCGTAAACAAAAGCTTTGGGGGTAGGAATACTATCTTTGGTATAAAAGAGCGTGTAGGATTTTCCTTCTATCAATCTTTTTATGCTCACTTTATTTTTGATGGCTTGAAGAATATTGAATACTTCAGGGTAGTCAATACCATTGCTCTCTAAGATTGATCCAAAAGTATCTCCTTTTTTTATTTTTTTCTTTACAAATGTATATTCATCCAAGTCAAAACCATATTTCAGTATTTTGGGTTTCATTTTGACTTCGGCGACGGGGGAGTCTGTCAATAAGGATGGTGCTTTATCTTCACAGGAAGACAATAAAACGGCAATTCCGTATAAAAATAGTACGACAAAAGCTTTGTTCATCTAAACACAAACCTATTTTGTTCAACGCAAATTTCTTGTATTAAGTGTTGAATCGCAAAGGATTTAACAAAAAGTTATTCAAAAAGTAATAAACAATCAGGTGTTTTAATCGAAATTGATTTTAAAGGGAGTTGATAAATTTCTGAATTTTTCTAAATCGACTTTGATGGATCCAATGGCTAAATCGGCTTGAACTCTGATGGGAATTTTGTTGTCATCTTCTGTGATCCACAAGGTAACACTTTCCTGTTCTCTAAAAACTCGTCCCGATTGAACATAAGGCCTGAACTTTACACAAGGGACTTTGCCAAATTTTGTGCTCAGGGTTTCTTTTCCCAAGTACTTCATTTTAAAAACATAGTTTTCGTTATCGAAAAACATATTGATATTAAAAGTTTCGTTCAGAATGAGTTCATCTTCAGGATAATTGGCCCTCAGATAGTAGAAGGCAGAGATAAGGTCTTGAGCATTTTTAGCAATTTTAAATGACCGCTTTTTTTTGTTTTTTAAATCATTTACAAAAGCCAAATTTTTATGGTGATCAAAATTGATTTCTAAGTTTTTGGTGTACCCCCCTTCATAGATGTCTCTAACGAACCAGTAAGGGATTACCTTTTTATCATCAAAATAGGAGTCGTAATAATCTTCGACCTTAAAGAACCAACGTGCAAGACCAGTAGTAGTGCCGTACCCCTTGGCATGCAAAACGGGCATGCCTTTCAAGGTGTCTCTGCTGAGTTCTAAGGTTGCATAGCTGGCATTGAATATTCCATAGTGGATTCTGAACTGGAACCATTCTCCTGCCTTGAAAGGGAGTCCTTTATCTGAAGCTGTATTTTCTGTATCCAATTGAGCGAAACTCAACAAGCATTTACTGCTTAATAAAATGATCAGAAATTGTTTTTTCATCATTGGGATCATCAGACAAAAATAAATAAATGATTGTAAAGCTCGAATCTTGAGGATTAAATAAAAATTAAAAGAAGCTTAAAGGGCTTTTAATTTTTGGTAAATTTTACCTCCTTTTACTTTTCCAAGCAATAGGATGATTTCCCCTTGCTCTGCGGCCTTGATTCTTTTAAGCGATTTGAATTCTTTGAGCAACAGCTCTTTAGTTTTTGGGCCTATTCCCTCGATATCATCTAAGGGGGATTTGAGAGCATTCTTGCTTCGGATGTTTCGGTGAAGAGTCAAACCAAAGCGGTGGGCCTCATTTCGTAATTGTTGAATGACTTTCAAAGTCTCTGATTTTTTATCTAAGTACAGCGGAATACTGTCGTCAGGATAGTAGATTTCCTCCAGTCTTTTGGCGATACCAATGATGGCAATTTGACCTCTTAAGCCCAATCGATCTAGACTTTTCACTGCAGACGAAAGTTGGCCTTTTCCCCCATCAATCACGATCAGTTGCGGGAGAGATTGCCCTTCATCAGCGAGTCGTTTATAGCGACGATGAACGACCTCTTCCATAGAAGCAAAATCATCGGGACCCACAACAGTTTTTATTTTAAAATGGCGGTAGTCCCTTTTAAAAGGTTTGCCATTTTTAAAGACGACACAGGCTGCAGTGGGGTTGGTTCCTTGAATGTTGGAATTGTCAAAGCACTCGATATGAACAGGTTCTTCTTGAAGGCGGAGATCTGTTTTCATTTGTTGCATTAAGCGTTTTACATGACGTTCGGGGTCTATTATTTTAATTTGTTTAAAGCGCTCTAAGCGGAAAAACTTGGCATTCCTTTGGGAAAGCGCTATCAGTTTTTTTTTATCACCCAATTTGGGAACAGTTACTTTCACTTTTGGTCCCAAGTGGATTTCAAAGGGCAGATATATTTCCTTGGATTGAGAATTGAACCGCTGGCGAAGGTCAACGATGGCCAGGGACAGCATTTCTTTTTCGCTTTCATCCAGCTTTTTTTTGATTTCTAAAGTATGAGAACGGATGATAGAGCCATAGGCGACTTGGAAAAAGTTGACATAGCCATAGCTTTCGTCGGAGATAATGGTAAAAACGTCTACATTGGTAATTTTTGGGCTCACCACTGTAGATTTGGCTTGGTAATTTTCCAGTGACTCCAGTTTTTCTTTGATTTCTTGTGCCCTTTCAAACTCCATTGCTGATGCATATTGCTTCATTTGGGTTTTGAACTGGTCCAGTGACCGCCGAAAATTTCCCTTAATGATGTCACGAATGGCAGCAATATTTTGGGCGTAATCTTCTTCGCTTACTTTGTTTTCACAAGGAGCCAGACAATTGCCAATATGGTATTCTAGACAAACTTTATATTCCTTTTTTTGAATTTTTTGCTCTGAGAGGTCGTAGTTACACGTTCGTATGGGGTACAATCCTCGAATGAGTTCTAATAAGGTATAAACCGTTTTTACATTAGGATAGGGACCAAAATATTCAGATCCGTCATGGATCACTTTTCGGGTACTGAACACACGAGGGAAAGGCTCTTTTTTGATGCAAATCCAAGGATAAGTTTTGTCGTCTTTTAAAAGAATATTATATCGGGGACGGTATTTTTTGATGAGGTTGTTTTCCAGCAGTAAAGCATCTACCTCAGTAGGAACCACTATATGTTCCATTCGGTAGATTTTTTTCACCAGTATTCGGGTTTTAGCATTGTCGTGAACCTTTGTAAAATATGAGGTTACCCTGCGTTTGAGGTTTTTGGCCTTACCCACATAAATCACAGTATCGTCCTTATCAAAATACTGATATACACCTGGGTCGGTGGGAAGTGTTTTGATTTGAATTTCGATGGGTGCTGTATCCATAATACGAAGTTACGTTTTCTCAAAGCATTAGAAAAAAAGAACTTGAGACAGAGGGTCGTTAAATATGCTTAATTTTAAATCCTAAATCAAAAGTATTTGAACCATAAAGCGGCTTTAAGAAAGGAGTATCTCAAGCAGAGAGATTTGCTTTCAGAGGACGAAATTGCACAGGGGAGTATCGATCTTTCCAACCGATGTTTGGCCTTAGATATATGGGGGCACTCTGTTTATCATTTGTTTTTGACGTCCGAAAAAAACAAGGAAGTAGATACTTCTTATTTGCTTTCTATTTTGCAAGGGAAAGACAAATCTTCCGTTATTCCCAAGATGGTGGCAAATTATAGCCTAGAACATTTTTTGCTCACCGATCAGACCCCTTTGAAAGAAAACAGTTGGGGCATTCCCGAACCTCTTTCGGGAATTGCGATTTCCCCAAAACAAGTAGAGGTAGTTTTTGTACCCCTATTGATTTTTGACAAGCAAGGCCAGCGCGTGGGCTATGGGAAGGGGTATTACGACCGTTTTTTAGCCCAATGCAATTCAAGCGTTGTTAAAGTAGGACTGTCTTTCTTCGATCCTATTCCTAAAATTGAAGAGGTTCAACCCTATGATATCGCATTGGACTATGCAGTAACCCCAAGGGAGATTTATTCTTTTTGATTCAAAAGGGGTTTCGTCTGCCCAAATATTTTTTTATTAAAAACGATTAAGATGCCTACTCCAATACTGATAAAAAAGTCGGCAATATTGAAGACATATTTAAAAAAGGTAAAATGCTCTCCACCCACCCAAGGCATCCAATCAGGCCAATTCCAGCTGACCAGTGGAAATTGTAACATATCTACCACATGTCCTTGAAAGATTGGGGCATATCCTCCACCTTCTGGGAATAGGGTAGCTATTTGACCATAACTGTGTGAAAAAATAAGTCCGTAAAAAACAGAATCAATAATATTTCCCAACGCTCCGGCAAAAATGAGGCATAGCGCCCAACGAAAGAGATTAGAGGTTTTTTTACGGATGTTATCCCATAACCAATACCCAATACCAACGATAGCAATGAGGCGGAAAATGGTCAATACGAGTTTAGCGGATTTGTCAGAGATAAACGGGAAAAAATCATTGAGTTTGGTTCCCATTGCCATTCCTTTATTTTCTACAAAAAGCAACTTAAAGAATCCCCAATCCAGTATGGCACTATTGCCATAAAGAGAAAGAGGGTAATTCATTTTGATAAAAAACTTTGACGCTTGATCCATCAACAGCATACAAAGTATAACGACAATGGCTGTTGGCAGGTTGATATTGGAGACCTTTAATTTCAAGTGCTATTTTTGCATATTTTTGGCCTCAATGCTCAAAGTAGCATGAGGGACCAACAAAAGTCGTTGCTTATTGATCAATTTTCCAGTCACACGACATACACCGTAGGTTTTATTTTCAATCCGAATCATGGCGTTTTTGAGATCGCGGATAAATTTTTCTTGTCGAATGGCCAACTGGGTGTTGGCTTCTTTAGACATGGTTTCGGATCCCTCTTCAAAAGCCTTAAAAGTAGGAGAGGTATCGTCTGTTCCATTGTTCCCATCATTCATGTAGGCACTTTTCAGCAATACCAAGTCCTCCTTTGCTTTACTTATTTTTTCTTCAATCAATGTTCTGAAATATTCCAAATCTTCGTCGGAGTATCTAGCTTTTATTTCCTCAGCCATCTTAAATCTTTTTAATGGTTATTAGTGTTTTTATATCGTCAAAAACAACTTCGGTTCCCTGTTTCATGGTTTCAGGATAGTGTATGCTTTCTCCTAAGGTTTCCGAGCAGATATATTTACTGTTTTTTTCAATTTTTTCTTTTAATACCTCATCGGCCAAAAAGCTGATATCAATTTTGTCGGTAACTTCCAGCCCAGCTTCTTTCCGAATGTTTTGAATGCGATTCACCAATTCACGTGCGATGCCTTCATCAATCAATTCTTCTGTCAACGAAATATCAAGGGCGACTGTC
Source organism: Flavobacteriaceae bacterium (assembly GCA_030830625.1). Taxonomy (GTDB): domain Bacteria; phylum Bacteroidota; class Bacteroidia; order Flavobacteriales; family Flavobacteriaceae; genus UBA8316. The sequence continues at coordinate 50,737 of JAURMQ010000115.1, read as the reverse complement.
AAACCGTTACCGTGAGCAACAAGCCATCCTTCAATATCTTTTGAAGTGATTTCCACCTCGTTTAGGTCTAAAATAATATTTTTTTCGTTAAGGCGAATATTAATTTCTCCCTCTTGCTCCAAGGTTTTTATTTCGGCCTCTCCAAACCCATTGATCTTGGCTACTACTGTACCCATTTCTTTTCCGAATCTAGGCCCTAACACTTTAAAATTGGGCTTGATTTCTTTGACCAAAATATTGCTGTTGTCATCAATCAGTTCAATAGATTTTACATTGATTTCGGAACGCACTTGCTCTTGGATTTTTTCAATTTCACTTTTTTCTTCAGGGCCATTTACAGCAATCATGAGAGATTGAAGAGGTTGTCGGACTTTGATTTGCTCTTTTTTGCGTAAAGAAAGGGCCAAGGAAGTTATGTTTCGAGCTTTATTGATGCGATTTTCCAAATTCGAATCGATTGCATCGGGATTCATTTTTGGAAAATTTGATAAATGTACCGACAGTGATTTTTGGGTATCCGTATTCTCTGTCAAATCTTGGTACAAATGCTCACTGTAAAAGGGAGCTACTGGAGCAGCCAGTTGGCTTACGGTAAGCAGACATTCCCAGAGCGTTTGATAGGCTGCAACCTTATCTTTTTGATACTCTCCCTTCCAAAATCTCCTTCTGCACAATCTTACATACCAGTTGCTTAGTTTTTCCTGTACAAATTCGGAAATTGCTCGGCAGGCTTTGGTGGGCTCATAATCGTCGTAAAAAGCTTCTATTTTTCCGATCAAGCTGTGAAGTTCAGACAGGATCCAACGATCCAATTCAGAGCGCTCATCGAGAGGGATGGGGGCTTCGGTATTTTTAAAACCGTCAATATTAGCATAAAGACTAAAGAAAGAATATGTATTGTGCAGTGTGCCAAAAAACTTTCGTTGAACCTCATCTATTCCTTCCAGATCAAATTTGAGATTATCCCAGGGGTTGGCATTAGAGATCATGTACCAACGGGTGGCATCTGCTCCATATTGGTCAATGGTCTCAAAAGGATCGATGGCATTGCCCAAGCGTTTGGACATCTTCTGACCCTGTTTATCCAAAACCAGCCCATTGGAAATCACATTTTTGTAGGATATAGAATCAAAAACCAGAGTACTGATGGTGTGAAGGGTATAAAACCATCCACGGGTTTGATCTACACCTTCGGCGATATAGTCGGCCGGAAATGCAGTTCCCTCATCGATTTTTTCTTTATTTTCAAAGGGGTAGTGCCATTGGGCATAGGGCATTGAGCCGGAGTCAAACCAAACATCGATCAAATCTTTTTCCCTTTGCATGGGCAGGCCTTGATCTGAGGTCAGCACAAGCTCATCTACAATGTGCTTGTGGAGGTCTATTTTTTCATAATTTGCTTCACTCATGTTGCCTATTTCAAACCCTTCAAAAGGATTGGAATTCATGTACCCTTTTTGTAGGGATTTTTCTATTTCCTCAAACAACTCGGCAACCGATCCGATTACTTTGGTCTCCTGACCGTCTTCTGTCCTCCAGACAGGAAGTGGGATCCCCCAAAAACGAGATCTTGAAAGATTCCAGTCGTTGGCGTTGGCCAACCAGTTACCAAAACGTCCTTCTCCCGTAGATTTGGGTTTCCAATTGATGTCTTGATTCAAGGCACTTAATCGGTCTCTGATCCCTGTGACCTTTATGAACCAAGAATCGAGAGGGTAATACAAAATGGGTTTATCCGTTCTCCAGCAATTGGGATAAGAGTGAACGTATTTTTCAACTTTGAATGCTGCATTATCTTCTTTGAGGCGAATGGCAATTTGGACGTCAACGGATTTTTCGGGAGCCTTACCGTCATCGTAATACTCATTTTTTACATATTGATTTGCCAGAAATCCCATCTCAGGCCCGAATTTTCCTTGTAAATCTACTAATGGAACTTTATTGTTGTTTTCGTCCAAAATCAAAAGTGGAGGAACTTCAGGGACAGCCTCTTTAGCAACTTTGGCGTCATCGGCTCCGAAAGTAGGGGCCGTATGCACGATTCCAGTTCCGTCTTCGGTAGTAACAAAATCACCAGAGATTACCCGATATGCATTCTCAGGATGGTCAATGGGTGACGGTGCCTCTTTCCATATTTTTGTATAACGAATGTCTAAAAGTTCGTTTCCTTTCATTTCTTTTTCTATGAAAAAAGGAATCTTTTTAGCGCCCTCCGCATACACTTGAACATCTGTTAAAGATTCGACCTCTTCATATTTTCCAGAGAATTGTTTCCCCACCAATGCTTTTGCTAAAATCACACGGATGGGTTGAAAAGTATATTGATTGTAGGTGTGAGCCACAACATAGTCTATTTTTGGCCCCACAGTGAGCGCAGTGTTGGAGGGCAATGTCCAAGGCGTGGTGGTCCAAGCCAAAAGGTAAAGAGGGGTTTTGTCTTTCAAAAAATCTGGCAACGAATCCTCTACAGCTTTGAACTGTGCGGTTATTGTGGTATCACTCACCTCTTGGTAGGTACCGGGTTGATTCAATTCGTGAGAACTCAGTCCGGTTCCTGCTTTGGGAGAATAGGGCTGAATCGTGTAGCCTTTGTACAAAAGCCCTTTTTCGTGAATCTGTTTGATGAGCCACCAAACCGTCTCCATATATTTGGAAGTATAGGTCACATAGGGGTGGTCCATGTCTACCCAATAACCCATCTTCTGAGTGAGTTTGTTCCACACATCGGTATATTTCATCACTGCCTGTTTGCAGGCGATGTTATACTCTTCTATGGAAGTAGATTTCCCAATATCGTCTTTGGTGATCCCCAGGGCTTTTTCAACACCCAATTCAACAGGGAGCCCATGAGTATCCCAACCTGCTTTTCGATTGACTTGATACCCTTTTTGAGTTTTATATCGACAAAAAATATCTTTGATCGTACGCGCCATAACATGGTGGATGCCTGGCATACCATTGGCCGAGGGAGGACCTTCGTAAAAAATAAAAGGAGGATGGTTTTCCCTCTCGGAGATGCTCTTTTCAAAAATCTGGTGTTTCTCCCAAAATTCCAGTATTTCCGATGAAACTTTGGGCAGATTCAGTCCTTTATACTCCTTAAAAACCATGATAGGATGCGTTCATTAAAGTTGCGAAATTAAGGATTTTAGGCAAAAAATAAGGATTTTAGATTTTAACCTTTACCCCCAGCTGAAAACTCCTTCCCTCTTGAGAGATTCCAGAAGCAAAAGTTCTGTAGTGCAGATCAAAAATGTTTTTTAGTCCAAAGTTTAAAATGAAATTCTTTCGAACGTGATATTGAGATAAAATCGACCAAACATTCCAGGAAGGCATTCCGTAATATCTATTGACTGCATCATTTGCTGTGGGATCGATCAAAGCAGTTTCATAAAGTCCGTCCTCCCCTCCCCAGCTGTATCCACTGGGATCTTTGGAGTCACTGAATTTCCAAATCAACAGTGTATTTAAGCGTTTACTTTTATGCGATAGCGAAAAGGTTCCAAATAAGGGAGCAATGGATGGCATGGGACCATAATTCGAATTTTTATCGGCTGCAGTGAAAGTGATTCCTCCGCTGATTTCGAATGGGTCACTCAAAACCCATTTGCCTTCGAGGGAACCGCCATAAATATAACGGTTTCCCAAATTTTTATTGGCTTGGGTAACCACTTCCTCTCCATTGTATAAAATGGTGTTTTCGTTGGGCGTACTAACGTCATTAAAAACGATGAAATCCGATCTCACAATATGACGAGAAACCAAGGTAGTAAAACCTCTCAGCTCAATATAATTCATCTTGTTGGGAGCATTAAATTTGATTCCTGATTCAAAAGTATAGGCATACTCTGGTTTTAAAAAGGAATTGGGAACCAACAGAATACCACTGCTTTCTCGTATTTTTCCGATATCATCAATATTGGGATTTCTAAAACCGCTGGAAATTAAGTAGTTGAATTGCCATTTTGGGTTGGGGCGGTAGGTCATGGCTAAAGTGTAGGTCAATGCATCGGATAATAAATTGACTGATGACAGAAACTTGTCCACCAATGCCGTTTCATTCCAACTTGCGGTAATTTTAGAGACATTCATTCGAAGTCCTCCATTGTACGTTAGGCGCTCATTTACTATATAAATCCAGTTCAAATAGCCCGCAAAACTGGAAACGCTACTCCCCTCGTTGGGATAACGAGAGGGGATTATACTTCGACCGGTGTATCCAATGATGTCCTCTCCCTTGAGGATTAAGTCATGGGCAAACCCTTGGGACTGTATTTTATTGTACATCCATTCCATACCATAGGAAAAAGAATGACCGTCGGTAATATTTCCGAAAAAATCGGCATTGACACTCAATACATCAACATTTTCAATTTGGTGTGAACGCGTTAAGCTTCCAAATTTTCGGTTGATTCTGGACTCTTCCACCTTTTGATAGGCGGCGGTAAGGGTTCCTTTTTTCAACCAATTTTTACCCATGAAAAATTTGAGTTGGGGAGAAAGAAAAAATCTTTTTTGAGGACCGTAGTACCATTCGCTGAAGCGAAGACTGCCATCGCGTTCCTCAACCAATTTGTCGTATCGATCGATATCAGAAGACTCCGAATATTGAAGGTTGAAGTTTAAAACCATTTCACGAGGAAGACCCACCACAAACTTTTGGAATATATCAAATTGATCGTAGGCGGTATTTTTTTGGATATTGGGATGCGAACTGGATGTTGGGGCCTCGCTATATTGATTTCTATTATTGAGAGAGTAATACGGAGTCAATCCCCAGTCAGAAAAACCATGTTTTCTGTTATTTCCAATGCTAATGTCTCCAAAATTAGAATAACTCACACTGGTGAGGCTTCCCCAGTTTTTAAAACTCAAGGAGGTATTGGCATTGTTTACAAAAGAAAGATTGGCCTGATTGAAGGTGGTAGAAAATTCAGACTCAACGGGTTGATTACTATTCAATTGAGGGGATTTGGTGTAATAATGAATCACCCCTCCCAGGGCATCCGAACCGTAACCTACAGAGGAAGAACCAAAAGTGACCTCTACTCTTTCTATGTTGTGTGGATCGATGGTAATCGCGTTTTGCAAATGACCGGATCGGTAGATGGCATTGTTCATTCGTACTCCGTCGACAACGATTAAGACCCGATTGGCCTCAAATCCCCTCAAAACAGGACTTCCACCTCCCCCTTGAGATTTTTGAATTCTGATGTTTGGACTGATTTCTAGAAGATCTGCACCAGTCGCTGCCGAAACTATTTCAATATCTTTTTGTGAGATGATCCCTACTTGCTCCGCAATTTTATCCCTTGTGGCTTGGGAGCGGGCTACAGAAAGTACGACTTCCTCCAAAATATTTTCTTCCGAGGTCATTTGGATGATTTTTTTCCCTTTCAAAAGGTCAACAGTTGAAACCAAAAGAGGGTGGTATCCCAAAAGATTGAAATGGATTTGTCCCACTGGGGGGAAGTTTTGTAAAGAAGCCTTTCCCAAAAGATCTGTCTGGGTGTTGTGCTGTCCGTTTTCAGAATAAATTACAACATTTTCAAGAGGTTCTCCAGTAACACCATCTTCCACCCAAACTTCCTGACCCTTTAGGGCATATAAAAACGATAAAGTGGCCATTACCGTAAGAAAATAATTTCTATCGAAAGATTTCATGGAGTATATCGATTGATTTTATTTTTCCAAAGCCCTGCAAATGTAAATTAAAATAATCTATCAACACATTCAACAACTTTATTCTTAGGGAATTAGGAATCACCATAAGATCCAGCGCATCAAAATCTGTATCCAGTAATTTTTTGAACGCCATAACCACGTCTCCACCCATGACGTATTTTGATGAGGAAGCCTTACAAAAACATCCACTTTCCAAATCAAAATAATCATCATCTATCTGAGATTTATTGGGATAAAATCCAAGTTGATGACTGAGTTCTATCATGAATTTTAAATGAAAAAATGGAGAAAACTTTTTTTCCTCTAAATTCATAACGCTTTTTTCAACAAAATGGTATAAAGAAAAATGCGGAGTGCCTTCTTGAGTAATGACTCGTGTCATTACCTCAGACAAAAACAGGGCTACTGAATTCTTCTTGATGTCAGAGGGGATTTCAACCAATGGAAAGGCCATCCGAGCTTCTTTGATGTAATGGAGCCCCTCGCTGTTCTCATTTTTCACCTGAGTGATCAAACAGATAAGGCTTAGGGGCTGAAACAATGCCTTTTTTATGCTGCCTTTTTTGGAAGACAATATGCCTTTTAGGAGAAATGATTTCAGCCCAATTTCCTTGCAATAGCATCTTGCAATAAGGCTAGAATCTCCATATTTGAGCGTGCTCAGAACAATGGCATCGGTTTCAATCAACATGGCAAACAGTAGATTTAGACTACTCCTTGAGCAAGCATGGCATCGGCAACCTTTACAAAGCCTGCAATATTAGCTCCTTTTACATAATTAACATAACCACTTTCTTGGCCATAATCCAAACAAGATTGATGAATATCGGACATGATGGATTGCAACTTGGCATCAACCTCTTCACGAGTCCAGTTGTAACGAAGTGAGTTTTGGGCCATCTCCAATCCCGAAACAGCAACTCCCCCAGCGTTGGAAGCTTTGCCGGGAGCATAGAGAATTTTGTGCTTGGTGAATTGATGAATGGCCTCAGGGGTAGAGGGCATATTGGCCCCTTCGCCTACACATATACAGCCATTTTTGATCAGCATTTCGGCTTCTTTTTCGTTCAATTCATTTTGTGTTGCACAAGGCAATGCAACTTCACAAGGCACCTCCCAAGGGGACTTGCCTGAAACGAATTTTGCTTTAGGGTATTTTTCCAGGTAAGCGCTAATGCGTGCTCTTTTTATGTTTTTAAGTTCCATTATGTGGGTCAATTTTTCTTCATCCAAGCCTTCTGCATCAAAAATATAGCCGGAAGAATCGGATAGGGTCAATACTTTGGCCCCCATTTGGATGGCTTTTTCGGCGGCGTACTGTGCTACATTTCCACTGCCGGAAATAGCTACTGTTTTCCCGCGCAAGCCAGTTCCTTTATGTTCCATCATCTTTTGAACGAAATACACTACACCATAGCCAGTAGCTTCTGGCCTGATCAATGAACCCCCCCAAGAAATTCCTTTTCCAGTAAGGACTCCTGTAAACTCATTTTTAAGTCTTTTGTACTGGCCAAACATATAACCGATTTCTCTACTTCCCACCCCAATGTCCCCAGCAGGAATATCCCGATTGGGTCCAATGTGACGAAAGAGCTCTGTCATAAAGCTTTGACAAAAGCGCATTACCTCTGTATCCGTTTTCCCTTTGGGGTCAAAATCTGACCCTCCTTTTCCTCCACCCATTGGGAGCGTAGTCAAACTGTTTTTAAAAATTTGTTCAAAAGCCAAAAATTTGAGAACACTCAAATTCACACTGGGATGAAATCGGAGACCTCCTTTGTAGGGACCAATGGCCGAATTCATCTCTATTCTGTACCCGCGGTTTACCTGAATTTCTTCTTGGTCGTCGATCCAAGCGACCCGAAAAGAAATGACTCGTTCGGGTTCCACCATTCGCAGCAGAATATTTTGCCCATAGTAAACATCGTTTTTTACGATATATGGAATAACCGTTTCTGCCACTTCAGTTACGGCTTGCATAAATTCAGGTTCATTCCGATTTCTTTTATTGACCTCTGTCAAAAAATCTTTTATAGTCGTGTCCATTTAATTCAAATTTGATCTATTAAAATTACATTTTTATAATGGAAAAGAATTGAAATTCTAATCAAAAAGCGTTGTAATCAGAGCTTCAATTTTGGATACTGTCAGTACTTTTATGGAGTGGTTTTGTTTGCTGATTTTAGCAAATTTAGAAATCACAATGGTGTCAAAACCCAGTTTTGCCGCCTCCTGAATACGTTGTTCGGTTTTGGGGACGGGTCTGATTTCTCCAGACAAGCCCACCTCTGCAGCAAAACAAAAGCTTTCGGGAATTGCGATATCGTGATAACTGGATAAAATGGCAACAATTACAGCCAAATCTATGGCAGGGTCGGCAATTGAAATTCCGCCAGTAATATTGATGAAAACGTCTTTAGTCCCCAATTCAAATCCTGCTCTTTTTTCCAAAACAGCCAGCAACATGTTGAGTCTTTTGGTATTGTATCCCGAGGTGGTTCTTTGTGGAGTTCCATATACAGCACTGCTGACCAAGGCTTGAATTTCGATCATTAAAGGGCGAATGCCCTCCACAGTAGCGGCAATCGCATGTCCGCTTAATTTTTCGTCTTTTTCAGAAATCAGTAATTCGCTGGGATTGCTTACGGCCCTCAATCCTTTGGATTGCATTTCGTAAATTCCAATTTCGGAAGTAGGGCCAAAACGATTTTTTTGGGTTCTTAAGATCCGGTAAATGTTATTGCGGTCTCCTTCGAAATGCAAAACTACATCTACCATATGTTCCAATATTTTGGGCCCTGCAATTTGGCCGTCTTTGGTGATGTGTCCTACCAGAAAAACAGGGACGTGGGTTTCTTTAGCAAATTTGATAAACTCTGCGGTACATTCTTTAATTTGAGACACACTGCCCGGACTGCTGTCGATATAATCGGTATATAAGGTTTGTACAGAATCGATTACCACCAGATCAGGGGCTATGGCTTCAATTTGTGAAAATATATTTTGTGTTTTTGTTTCACTCAGTACATAACATTGATTTGAAGAAACATCCATTCGATCAGAGCGAATTTTAATTTGCTGTTGGCTTTCCTCCCCCGATACATAGAGTACTTTACAGCCCACCGACATGGCGATTTGAAGTAAAAGAGTTGATTTTCCTATTCCCGGTTCTCCGCCCAAAAGCATAAGGGCCCCAGGAATGATGCCCCCTCCCAAAACGCGGTTCAATTCAGTATCCTTTGTATTGATTCTTGATTCAGAAGAAATTTCAATTTCTTCAATTTTGAGGGGCTTGGAAATTAAGCTGTATTTTTTTTCGTTTTTCCAGCTTTTTGTATTGGGTTTTTCCAACACCTCTTCCGTTAGTGTATTCCATTGTTTGCAAGAGTTACACTGCCCTTGCCATTTGGCGTGTTGTGTGCCACAACTTTGACAAAAGAATGAGGTTTTGACTTTGCTCATGGTAATTTTAGGAAAATATGAGTTTTATTTTTGGCGATTTACCAAAGGTAACGCAAAAAAGGCCATGGCTCCAAAAGTCACCACCATAAGCGTTTGACAAGTCCACACAATCCAACCAAAAGCGAGACTCGATTCTTTCGAAATCCCGAAAGCAATCAATACCAGTGATACCGAATAGGGGTAAATCCCGATGCCTCCATTGGTTGCAGAAATTGAGAGCCCTCCAACCACAAAAGCCGGAATCATCGCATTAATTCCTAAATTAGCTATTTCAGGGATGGAAAATTTAACGACCCAAAACATCAAAACGTACATCGTCCAGATGAAAAAAGTATGACCTATGAAAAGCCCATTGTTTTTCATGTATTTGATGGAAATCATTCCTTCCCATATTCCTTGAAAAAAAAACTTTATTTTTTCCGTGATGGGGTGAGAAGAACGGAGGAAAAACCTTCTCATGACAACAAACATTACAATGATTGCGCTGAGGCTTATCCCTGTTTGAAAAAGGCTGAGGTTTTCAAACTTCAAATATTCAGCGATCAATTCGAACTGAAGTCCTAATGCCAATAGGATACAACACATCAATAGGGCAAGATCCACAACCCGTTCAGCAATCACAGTTCCAAAGCCTTTCTGAAACGGAATGTTTTCATAACGATCCAGGGCTGTTGCTCGCAAAAACTCTCCAGAGCGAGGAATACCCAAATTCGAGAAATAGCCAATTAAAACCGCCAAAACACAATTGATTGTTTTGGGCATATACCCGAGTGGGGCAAGAAGAAATTTCCAACGGATGGCTCTTGAAATATGACTCAGAATTCCAAAAAAAGCAGAAAGAAAGACAAAACGATAATCGGCATCTTTAATGTATTTAAAAATGTTTAATCGGTCTTCGGGAGTAGTGTTTTGATAACTGATGTAGATAAAAAATAGCCCGATCAGCAAAGGGATAATTTTTTTTGAAAGTGATATTACTTTCTTCAAAACTTAGGTTAAGCGATTGGTACTTTCATCAGGAAAAATTATAGTAGGCTGAAAATTCTTAGCCTCTTCAAATTCCATTTGCGCGTATCCAATGATGATGATGATATCTCCTCTTTGAACTTTTCTGGCAGCAGGTCCGTTGAGGGTAACTTCTCCGGTCCCTCTTTTTCCTTCGATGATATAGGTTTCCAGTCGTTCACCATTATTAAGGTTGACTACCTGAACTTTTTCACCTACCAAAAAATTGGCGGCATCAATCAGATCACGATCAATCGTGATGCTACCAATGTAGCTCAAGTCGGCATCAGTTACTCTGACCCTATGAATTTTTGATTTAATTACTTCTATCAGCACGCGGCAAATTTAATGATTTAAGACATATCCAAATTATCAATCAACCTAATTTTTCCTAAATGGGCAGCGATAAAACCTCTTCCTTTAGTAAGCGGCTCGTCAAAACTAATTTCTTTTAGGGTTTTTGGGTCGGTTATTTGGAAATAATCCAATGCCAAATCATCGTAATTGTCAAACCAAGCCGCTACCATTTCTTTAAGCGCTCGGTAGGGAACCTTTTTCGCATGGGACTTCGCAAACTGTAACCCTTCAAATAATTTAACAGCTAGTTTTCGCTCTTCGGAAGTCAACAGGCTGTTTCGAGAACTCATAGCGAGTCCATCGCTTTCTCTTACAATGGGGCATCCTATGATTTTGGTCTTCAAGCCCATTGATTGTGTAATATGATCTATGATGCGAAGCTGTTGAAAATCTTTTTCTCCAAAATAAGCATGATTTGGGCGGAATATTTCAAGGAAATACGACACCACTGTGGCCACTCCTTGAAAGTGGCCCGCTCTTTTCTCCCCTTCCATCATCACATCCAGTCCATTTAAGTCAAAAGATTTGGACTGCACTCTATCGCCGTATATGTCGAATGCTTTGGGAACATAAACAAATGTCTTGTTTCCGTACTTTTTTATTTTTTCCAAATCAGAATCAATTTGGAAGGGGTAATTTTCAAAATCATTTTGATCATTAAATTGAGTAGGGTTGATGAAAATACTAATCAATACCGTTTGATTTTCTTCCATTGCTTTCTCAATCAATGAAAAATGACCCGGATGAAGGGCCCCCATGGTGGGAACCATTCCAAGAGGTCGAGGCTTGTTGGACAAACATTTAACTAAGGACAGGGAAGAGTCGAAAACCTCCATTTAGTAAAAAATTAACAGCCCTAAAGATACAGAATTCAACATATTCCGTTTAATTTTTGTAATTTCGCAAAACTTTTGCCTCCTTGATAAATAGAGAGTATATGAAAGACAAAAAAGTTCTGAATATCTCGTCTGAAGTGGTTCCTTACCTGCCGCAGACCAATCAAGCGATCAGTTCATTTAAAATACCAAAAAACATAAACGATCACGGAGGTCAAACCCGGATCTTCATGCCTCGCTATGGTTTGATCAACGAAAGAAGACATCAGCTGCATGAAGTGATTCGTCTTTCCGGAATGAATTTGGTCATCAATGACGTTGATATGCCCTTGATCATCAAGGTTGCCTCTATTCCTAAAGAGCGAATGCAAGTCTATTTTATTGACAATGAGGAGTATTTCAAAAGGCGTGCGATATTAAAAGATGACAAGCAAATGCCTTTCGCCGATAATGACGAAAGGATGATTTTCTTCACCAAAGGAGTCATCGAAACCGTAAAAAAATTAAACTGGCCCCCCGATATCATTCACTTACACGGATGGTTTACCAGTCTTTTCCCCCTTTACCTCAATACATACTACAAAGACGAACCCATCTTTGCCAACAGTAAAATCATTACTTCGGTGTATGCTAAAGATTTTGAAGGGGTACTCTCCGATCAATTTCACAAAAAAGTTGCTTTCGACGACATATCGGCTGAGTTTTTAAAACCTCTGAAAGAGTCTCATTTTGAAAATTTAGCGCAATTGAGTTTGAACTTTTCCGACGGCTATGTCATTGCCGATGGCGAAACTCCAAAATCAATTGAAGCTTTCTCAAAAGAAAAAGGAATCCCTGGATTGAGTCATGAAGAATCTCAAAAAAAAGATGCCTTTGTCCATTTTTACGCTAACCATATTTTAAAATAACAAATGTATTCATTGAGGATGTTCATCAATCGTGTGACTGTTCTTTTGTCAATATCGTTAGTCATTATTTCTTGCGATAAAGATTATCATGCTGTAGGATCCGAACTTCTTTTGGGAACGGCTCTCCATACCAAAACCTATGTTGCCCCTATTTACTCCTATCAAAACAAGGTCAATTATTATCAGACAGATGGACTGCCTTTGGCTCAATTAGGGAAATTAGAATTGCCGGGTTTAGGAACTTCAGAGGCCAGTATTACTGCCAAACTTGTAGCGTCCGCCAACCCTACTTTTGGCAACTACTCTCAGCAGAGAGAGAACGAGGGAGACAATGAAGATCCTGCCGTAATCGATGAAAAAGAAACCGTTTCCGGAGTATTTCTCGAAATACCTTTTTTCAACAACACCAATGATCAAGACGGCGATGGGGTTATCGATGCTTTAGATATCGATCCTCTGGATCGAGACAGTGATACCGATGGCGATGGACTTACAGATTATAATGAAACGGTTGCCAACCTCAACCCTTTGAGTGACGACAGTGATGGGGATGGTATTTTGGACGATGTAGACTTGGACAACAAGACCTATGAGTATGAAAATCAAGTTTATGAAATCGATTCCGTATATGGAAATCGACAGGCCCCCTTTGGCTTAAAAGTTTATGAGCTAAAATATTATTTGTCTCAGTACGACCCAGCGGCCGATTTTGAAAAGGAATCGAAATTCTTTTCCAATACCGATTTTTATGAAAGGGGTTTTTATGGCGAAACACTTCACAACGATTCTTATCAGCTCAATCTGGAAGAGTTACGCTTCAATTATACGGAAGACAATCCTGAGACCGAAGATGTGGACGAGCGGCAAACCGTAGCCGTCCGACTCACACCCAGAATCAGAGTTCCTTTAGACAAAGATTTTTTCCAGAAAAAAATATTGGACAAAGAAGGAGATGCGGTTTTTTCGAACAGCGATAGCTTTTCTCAGCACCTTAGGGGGCTCATCATTCAGGCAGACCCTTCTAATGAGGATTTGTATATGTTACTCGACATCGCCAATGCATTAATAAGAATTGAGTACACCTACGATCATGTCGATACCAATTCTACGCCCACTAATACCGCTGATGACGTGAAAAGTCAACGGTCAAAAACTTTTATTTTGAATTTTGGGCTGCACTTCAGCACCATAAAAACGGACAATATCAACAGTCGGGTTGACCAAGAAATCGCGGCAGGGGAACTTCTTAAGCCTTCAGAAAATATATACCTCAGCGGCAATGGATTGTTTTCCACTTTGAGACTGTTTGAGAAAGAAAGCGAAGAAGACCAGTTGTTGAATATGTTAAGAGAAAATCAATGGTTGATCAATGAAGCAAATGTGGTGTTGTATATCAATCAAGATCAATACAGCTCACTTGAGAAATCTCAGTTTCCGGATCGACTTTATTTATACAAGTACAAAACCGGCTTTCCCTTGAGCGACTTCAGTATTGACAATACAGAAAACGTTTCTTTGAAGAACAGAGACAAGTACATCTATGGCGGAATATTGGAACTTGATGATGCCGATCGACCCTATCGATACAAATTCAGGATAACCGACCATATCAATCGATTGATTAAAAAAGACTCCACCAATATAAGTTTAGCCTTAGTGCCTTCCAATGGATTTTCCTCATTGAATTTTAAAAGAGCTCAGACTGCAGGGGAACAATTCATCAACTATCCTGCTACTGCAGTCCTCAATCCAAAAGGAGTCATTCTTCATGGTTCGGAAAGCCAAAATCACCCTGAGGGAGGGTTAAAGCTTGAGATCTTCTATACAGAGCAATAGCGCTCAGCTTCTCCAACTCGAGCGATCATTACCCCTGAAAACCCTAATCATAATAATATACAATAATATTGTCGTATACTATAGACAGAAACTATATATAAATATATTTACTATATTTATTGTTTGATGTAGTCGAAATTTAGGGTCAATTATAAAGAAAAACTATGATAAAAATTTATTGGATAATAATTGCCTAAAATATAATAAGACCACACAGCAAGCTGAAAGAAGAATGCCCATTTCCCAATCCCACCATAATTGGCTGCATAGAAAAACAGTGATCCACCAAACAGGGAATAATATCAATCCAGCACACATCTTGATCGAACTGTAAAACACAATATCCTCAAATAGTCCCAGAATTCTTTTTAAAACCAACAAAGGAGGGAGGTTGGGAATCGAAACTAAACCCATGAATCCTTTTTGCCATTTTTTTACCTGCTTGCTTTTTTTGGGGGTAAGACTTAGATCTTCAATACCTTTTTTTATATCCCGAAAAGACAGGCGTGTGTTTCCTCTGTGAATCAATTGTTTTCGAGTCAGATAGGGCTCGTCATTTTCAGGAAGCCATATGCATTTTTTCATCGCCACTCTTAGGGCATCCCTGATGGCATTAATTACAGCAGGCTTTTCCTCTTCTCTTTCAAAATAAGGACTTATCGCAATGGGTGGACCAAAAACCAAATGAAGATCACAATAGGGATTTTTATGATCTCCATAATTGATGCCTACTGGAACAATGTAAATGGGATCTTTGGATATCTCCTGAGCCTCATAGGCCAATCGACTGCTGCCTTTGGATAAGGATTGCAGATAGTATTCACTGTGATGTGATGCTTCAGAAAACATCATGATCCACTGATTTTCTGAAAGGAGTTTCTTGCATTTTTCAAAAATGATATCGTTTTTTCTAAGATTGGCATAACCATTTCGGATTCTGTAAACGGGCAACATCTTTAAGGCATCCAAAAACCATTGTAATGGCCCTCCAAAAACATCACTCCGTGTCAACGAGGTAACCCCTTTTGGGATATTGCATCCCACCAAAAGAGGGTCCAAAAAAGCCCCTTGATGGTTGGGGGAAAACAAGACCCCGCCCTTTTTGGGGAGGGTTTCGAGTCCGTAAATTTTAATTTCTCTGAAATAACAGTGACTGGCCAACTTAGCCGTGTACTTTACGAAATAATAAAACAGTTTTTTCATTCGGCTAAAGGCGTCGTTTTTCAAATATTTGACATTTCATAGTGACCGTACTTCTACCACAATTTAACAAAAATAAATAGAGTCTAACTTCTGGGCCCTATTGGAAATAGCATTTGATTATATTTTTGGTTATATTAATCAATTAAATTTTCAATTTTAATTAGGGAGATCCTTTTGTACCCAAAAGAATAATAAAAAAACAAGAGAAATGAGTAATAGCCAATCGTTTGATTTCAAATTTTATGAGTGGGAAAAGAAGTTCCACGACCGCCCCTTTCTCAGACAACCCTTTGGGGATCGATGGGAAGAATACACCTGGGCAGAGGTGGGTCAAATGGCCAGAAAATTAGCTACTGGGCTCAAGTCTCTTGGGCTAAAAGAAAAAGCACACATTGGCCTGATTTCAAAAAACTGTAGAGAATGGATCATTGCCGATATCGCCATTATGATGGCAGGGTATGTATCCATCCCTTTTTTCCCTTCACTGAAAGGAGAGGAGTTGGAGTTTTTATTGGACTTTGGAGATGTAGACCTCTTATTTGTAGGAAAAATCGAAACGTGGAATGATATAAAAAGCCATATTCCGGAGGAACTTCCGGTGGTTAGATTTCCACATTACGAGGCTTGTTCGGCTGTAGATAGAGGAGAAGAATGGTTTGCTTTTCTCAACCGCCATGAACCTTTACAAAAGATTCACATTCCTAAACTTTCTGACTTATGGACCATCATCTTCACTTCGGGGACTACAGGAAACCCCAAAGGTGTTGAACTGTCTTATTTGGCTTTGGACGAAACAAAAATCATTACCGAACAGCTCAACCCACTAAAAATTGATTTTTCAGGAAACAACGACTTTATCTCCTACCTTCCCCTCAATCACATTGTAGAGCGTGTGGTGGTAGAGCATGTGTGTTTGCGTTTTGGCGGGTCCATGTCTTTTGTTGAATCCATCAGCTCTTTTGCCGCCAACTTAAAAGAAATTCAACCTCATGTCTTTTTTGCTGCACCCCGAATATGGACCAAATTTCAATTGGGGATTTTGGCAAAAGTGCCCCAAAAAAAACTTGACATATTACTTAAAATCCCATTGGTTTCGACCTTGATTAAAAGAAAGCTGAAAAAAAATTTAGGACTCACAAGGGCCAGATCCACCGTTTCTGGTTCGGCTCCCATTCCTCTGTCTCAGATCAAGTGGTTTAGGAAGTTAGGCATATACATTACCAATGGTTATGGTATGACCGAAAATTGTGCCATTTGTACTCAGGTAGATGGACGTGATTTTGAAAAATCCGCTTCCGTTGGAAAACCTCAATGTGGAGTCGAAATCAAAATAGACCAAAACACAAAGGAAGTCCTCATGCGAGGTCCTTTTGTAATGGACGGATATTATAAAAATGAAAAACTCACCAAAGAAACTCTTGTTGAGGGTTGGCTTCACACCGGTGACAAAGGTCATTTGGATGAAGACGGTTATTTATATATTACCGGCAGGGTAGCCGACAGCTTTAAAACCTCCAAGGGGAAATTCATCGAACCGTTGACCTTAGAAAATCTCTTTGGAACCATCAAGCCTTTGGAAGAAGTCTGTGTTACAGGTCTGGGTTTGCCTCAGCCTATAGCCTTGGCTCAACTATCGGAAATTGGAAAAGCCCTCCCTGAGCATGAACTTATAGAATTGTTGACTCAAAAACTGAAGGAGATCAATCTGGATCTGGAGAATTATAAAAAAATATCCACTTTGGTGATCGTAAAAGATCCTTGGACAGAACAAAACAAAATTCTGGGCCCCACTTTAAAGATTAAAAGGGGAAATGTAGAGAAAATGTACTCTTCAAAGTATAAAGCTTGGCATGAAGACCATCGTTCTGTTTTATTCGAAAAGTAGTATATTTACTCCAAACTAAACAAAGAGCAATTTGTGTTGATCAAAATGCCAAGACAACGCCGAGAAACTCATACTTTAAATTTATATAACTAATGAAAACAAAAACGTTATTTAAAAGGATAACTTTCATAAGTGCTGTGCTCTTGTTGAATGTTATTTATGCTCAGACTACGATTACAGGATCGGTAGTCGATGAAGAAACCAACCAGCCGCTTCCTGGAGTAAATATTGTTGTTAAAGGTACTTACACAGGAGTCTCCGCTGATTTTGATGGAAATTTTTCCATCACCACCGAACAAGAGCTTCCCCTTACATTAGAAGTAAGCTATTTGGGATTTGGAACCAAATCGATAGAGGTATCCTCAGCAGCAGCTGCATTGAATATTTCTTTGGCTCCAGGGAGTGACTCTCTCGATGAGATCGTAGTAGCATCATCAAGGTTTGCTCAACGAATTTTTGAATCCCCAATTACTGTCGAAAAATACAGTGCACTGCAAATTCAGCAAACCCCTTCAGCCGATTTTTTTAATGGCTTAGAAAACATTAAAGGAATTCAGCTTCAACAAGGAGGGCTGTTTTTAAATCAAGTTGTGACCAGAGGTTTTGCCACGGTTTACAATGAAGGTTTTGTAACCCTGGTTGACATGATGAACAATATGTCTCCACTATTTGGTTTTGCCATGGGGAATTTGATTGGGCTCAATGAATTGGATGTACAAAGCGTGGAAGTAATTCCTGGCCCTTCCTCTGCACTCTATGGAGCTGACGCCTACAAAGGGATAATGTTTTTGAACAGTAAAAACCCTTTTGAGCACGAAGGAATTAGTGCATATTATAGAACTGGGGTAACCGATCAAGATGTTGCTGGGAGTAATCCTTTTACTGATGTAGGGGTGCGACTTGCAACAAAGCTTGGAGAGAAATGGGCCATAAAGGCTTCTTTAAATCATAAAATAGGAACAGAATGGATGCCTGCAGATTACTCCCATCAAGCTGTTGCTGGGGGGGAAGTTAATCCCTCTTATTCTAAGACTGCCCCCGATTATAACGGTTTAAACATATATGGAGAAAGGTACTTCCCAAGCTCAAACACTTGGGGACTTGTAGGATTACTTACCCCATCTGATCCTGTTTCTCAGGGTGGGTTTAGAGCGATTTCATCTGCTCAACCCAATTATTTTGATGCGGTAATGAGTACTGGGTATAAGGATCGTGATTTGATTTCAAATAATGCCGAAAATTCTAAAGGAATGTTTGCCATTCATTTCAGACCCAACGAAAAGACCGAAGTAAGTGTAACTTCTTTAATTGGTAGAGGAGATTCTCCCCTTCAAGGATTCGGAAGATATTCGATGAAAAACATCCAAATTGAGCAACACAAACTGCAAATAGACAGTGGACGTCTCAATTTTAGAACTTATTATACCAGAGAGCAAGATGGAGACAGTTATCAGTTATCCGCAGCGGCGGGATTGATTGCCAACTCAGCCAATTCTAATAAAATAGACCTCAGTGCTTTGGGTTTAAACGCCTACTCGGGTTATCAAGGATGGTTTATCAATTATAATCTCGCTTATATGGGAGCATTGGCTGCCGCGAAAGGCTACTACACCCCAAACCCAGGAAACCCTATGGATCAATTGCTTGCATTTAATGGAATTCGATCTTTGGTTGGGGAAATAGGAGGTCATATCATGACGGGTGGAACTTCAATAAATCAGTTGCTTCCAGGAGGAACTGGAGCATTACATAACTTGGCCAGACAAGCAGCCAATCAAGGGATGATTCAGCCAGGAACTGCTGCTTTTGAAGAAGAGCTTAATAAAGTTACGTCAAAAAACCTCCCTGTTGTTCAAGCTACAGGAGGAGGAGCAGGTATTTTTGATGATACGGAAACCTACAACTACGAATTAAACTATGACTTATCCGGTTTAACCAAAAATGTTGACTTTTTGGTGGGGGGATCAATGAGAAAAACAAGATTGAATTCACAAGGGACAATCTACTCAGATGTAAATGGTCCTATAGAGTATTCAGAAACAGGTGCTTATGTTCAAGGGGTCACTAACGTCTTGAACGACAAAGTCAGTCTGACGGGATCAATTAGAGTTGATAAACACGAGTTTTTCGATGCAAATTACACTCCGAGGCTTGCAGCATTAATTCATATTAATGAAAATCAAAACTTCAGAATTTCCTACCAAACAGGATTTAGAAACCCAACCAACCAAGATCAGTACATTGGTCTATTTGCTGGAGACGTAACCCTATTAGGATCTTCGCCTGATAACATAAGCAGATATAATGGCGTAGTAGTTTTGGATAACGGTAGTCCTTTTCAGTTTACAGGTGATTTTGTATTCAACAACTCCTACAATGAGAATGGCAGTGCGTCGAATTTAAAACACGTAAAAGCAGAAAAAATTACCTCTATCGACCTTGGATATAGATTTAAAAAACCTGGGTTTACCTTCGATATTTCTGCCTATTACAGCGACTACAGCGACAAGATTGGTTCTACCGATGTTTATGTTCCTGCTTTCTACCCCGGTGTCACTCTTGCGAACTACAGAAGCACAGGAAATTTTGCCATCTATCAAGTCGATTCAAATTCAAATGAGGAGCTAAAGACCTATGGATTGAGTGCCGAAATGATTAAAGCTTTATCAAAAAAATTCATATTCAACTTAGTTTACGATTATAATAAACTTGATTTTACCCCAAAACCTGGATCAAGTTTTGAGGCAGGCTTCAATACTCCAGAGCACAACTTAAAAGCTGGATTATTGGGTAACTTTGACAAGTTGTCTTTCAACTTGTCTTCCAGATACACTTCAGAGTACTATTACGAAGCTTCGTTTGTGGATGGTATGATTGATGCCAGAACCGTAATTGACGCTCAAGTCTCTTATCAGATACCTTCATTAAAAGCGATTGTTAAAGTTGGAGGAAATAACTTGGGAGGTAAAGAATATCAGAGTGTACTTGGTGGAGGTAGGATAGGCAGTCTATACTATACTTCAGTTAGTTTTGATTTCTAATTTATACCCCATATTAATTTATAAAAAGAGCCCAATCGGGCTCTTTTTTTTGCCCTAACAGCACATAAACTTTTAGATATTCCCCTATATTTGCATCTGAATTTATCACCTTATATCGGTTTCTTTTAACAAAAAATTTAGCTCATGTCATTAATCACAGGTAAAGTCTCACAAATCATTGGTCCTGTAGTAGATGTAACATTTTCTGGAGAAGACAATGCACTTCCCAGCATATACGATTCCTTAGTAATTTCTAGACCCGACGGTACCCAATTGGTGCTCGAAGTACAATCTCATATTGGAGAAAATACGGTGAGAACCGTTTCTATGGACTCTACCGATGGTTTAAGCAGGGGGACAGAAGCGAGAGCTACGGGAAGTCCCATCCAGATGCCTATTGGTGAGGAAGTATACGGAAGACTCTTCAACGTTATTGGAGATGCCATTGATGGACTCGGAAACTTACCAAAAGAAAAAGATAAGGGACTGCCCATTCACCGACAAGCACCTGCGTTCGAGGACCTGTCTACCTCTACAGAAGTATTGTTTACCGGGATCAAAGTCATCGACTTGATTGAGCCCTATGCCAAAGGAGGAAAAATTGGATTGTTTGGTGGAGCTGGAGTAGGAAAAACAGTATTGATTCAGGAACTGATCAACAACATTGCCAAAGGTCATGGTGGACTTTCAGTATTTGCTGGAGTTGGAGAAAGAACCAGAGAAGGAAATGATCTTCTTCGAGAAATGTTAGAATCAGGCATTATAAAATACGGAGACGACTTTCTGCACTCCATGGAAGAAGGAGGATGGGACTTGGCCAAAGTGGACAAAAAAGCCATGCTTGAGTCCAAAGCCACTTTTGTATTTGGACAGATGAACGAACCTCCCGGAGCGAGAGCTCGTGTAGCGCTTTCTGGTCTGACCATAGCCGAATATTTTAGAGATGGTGCCGGCGATGGGCAAGGAAAAGACGTGCTCTTTTTTGTTGACAACATCTTCCGATTCACACAAGCCGGTTCAGAGGTGTCGGCCCTTTTGGGACGTATGCCCTCGGCTGTAGGATATCAACCCACATTGGCCACAGAAATGGGAGCCATGCAAGAAAGAATTACCTCTACCAAAAAAGGATCGATTACCTCAGTTCAAGCCGTTTACGTGCCTGCAGATGACTTGACCGATCCTGCACCGGCCACTACCTTTGCCCACTTAGATGCTACTACCGTATTGTCCCGTAAAATTGCAGAATTAGGAATCTATCCTGCTGTTGACCCCTTGGATTCTACCTCAAGAATTTTGACTGCCGATATTCTCGGCGACGAACATTACAACTGTGCCCAAAGAGTTAAGGAATTACTTCAACGATACAAAGAATTACAAGATATCATTGCCATTTTGGGAATGGAGGAACTTTCTGAAGAAGATAAATTGGCCGTATTCAGAGCCCGAAGAGTGCAGCGTTTCCTTTCACAACCCTTTCACGTTGCAGAACAATTTACAGGGATTCCAGGTGTTTTGGTCGATATCAAAGACACCATCAAAGGATTCAATATGATCATGGATGGAGAGCTAGATCATCTTCCTGAGGCAGCTTTCAACCTCAAAGGAACCATCGAAGATGCTATCGAAGCCGGTGAAAAAATGTTAGCAGAAGCATAATGCATTTAGAAATTGTTTCCCCCGAAGCCACCTTGTTTAGTGGTGAAGTCGATTCCGTAACCGTCCCAGGAACTACAGGATCGTTCCAGATGCTCAACAATCATGCCCCTATTGTTTCTACACTCAAAGAGGGAACGGTCACCATTTCAGGAAAAATGGACTTAGACAAAACCGTGGAGAATAAGTTCAAAAGACAAGACGCCAACACGACCCTTTTTGAAATCAGTTCTGGAACCGTCGAAATGAGAAACAACAAATTGATTCTGCTTGCAGATTAAATTTTCAGATCCATTCGTATTGGTATGAAAAAAAATCAATTGTTAAGGCGGTTATCTTTTGTTTTTTTGATCGGTCATCTCAATGCTCAAATCGATACACTCTCTACTCAAAAGTTGAATGAAGTAATCCTTTCATCCGATCGGATTGAAACCCTTTATACACAGAACTCTAAAACCGTTCAAATAGTTACGGCACAACAGATTCGACAAAGTGGAGTTACTCATTTGGTCGATCTACTCCAGCAAGTAGGGGGAGTGGATATCAAAAGAAGAGGAGCAGGAGCTGCCCAGGCGGATCTCAACATTCGAGGAGGTACTTTCGACCAAACCCTGTTGCTCATCGATGGGATTAAATTAGACGACGGTCAAACCGGACATCATACGCTCAATTTCCTACCCCCTCCACAAATGGTGGAACGCATCGAAATCATCAAAGGTCCTGCAGCCAGAGCTTATGGTCAAAATGCTTTTACCGGTGCTATTAATATAGTAACCAAAAAAGAAACCCCTAAAACCTTGACTTTAGACCTGCAAAAGGGCAATTACGATCAGACCAATGGCTCTATTTTTGTAGGAAATACCTCCGAAAAAACTGCTGTCCTTGGGTTGGTGTCCAAATACACTTCAGATGGCTACCGTTATAATACGGATTACGACCATACCCACTATTTTATAAAATCAAGCTTAAATCGTCATAAAACGCCTGTCGATCTGATCGCCAGTCATTCGTCACGAAAATTTGGAGCCAATGGTTTTTATGCCACCCCTTCGGCAGTAGATCAATATGAAGCAACTCAAGCCAGCTTGTTTTCATTGTCACAAAGACGTACTGTGGGGACTTGGATTTATAAACCCAAAGTCTATTGGCGAAGAGGTCAGGACATGTATGAATACATACGAAACAGACCAGACATATACCGTAATTTGCATGTAACCAATAAAGTGGGTGCTGCTTTGGATGTCTCTGCAGCTTCAAGTTTGGGGTTGACAGGCTTTGGGGTGGACTTTTCTCGCGTAGGCATTCGGAGCAACAATCTCGGCAACCGCAGTAGGACCATGATGAACTTCTTTTTTGAACACCGTTTTTATCTGTTCAACAATAGCGTTGATCTCACTCCAGGGATAGTAGCCAACTATTTTTCCGACTTTGGATCGCACAGCTTTCCTGGAATTGACCTCGGGTGGCAACTCAAGCCAGGGGTGAGAATCTATGCCAATACGGGTAGGACCTTTCGTATTCCCACCTTTACAGATTTATACTATTCCGACAGTACCACCCTGGGCAATTCGGGCCTGATTCCTGAGGAGGCCATTTCCAATGAAATAGGGATACGTTATTCTAATGCTACAGTCACGGCTTCTTTAGCCTTTTTTAGCAGGAAGGCCGAAAATCTTATTGACTTTGTTAAAAATAGCGATGACAATGCGACTCCATTCAAAGCAGAAAACATACAACAAGTGAATACCCATGGGATCGATTTGGAGCTCATCCATCTCATTCCAATCAATTCTCTTAACCATCAATTTAAAATCAACTATTCCTATTTGGAAAACAATCTTCAAGACAGCGGTTACAATTTCACGCGCTATTCCATTAACAACGATTTAAAGCATCATTTTGTGGGGAGTTATAGTTTGCCCTTTTCACAAAAAGTAAGCGCCCATTTTGTCTATAAATACGTTGAAAGAACCTCGGGGGATGCCTATAGTGTGGCTGATGTATCTGCCCGTTGGATGTTCAAATCTTTTGAAATGAGTCTGTATTTAAATAACATTTTTAATACAGAATACTGGGAATCCAATTTGGTTCCAATGCCCAAAGGAAATGGACTTTTGGGCTTGCGTTATTCTTTTTGATGTTCAAGCCGTAGTATATTTTTCATAATCAGTTCTGTCTCCCATCCCCGATATTGCATTGCATCCCACACTTTTTTCTTTTGAAGGGATAAGGATTTACTTTTGTGGGCCGTCCAAAACTTTTCGGCAAGCGCCTGAGCGCATTCCCTATAGTCGTTTTCCGAAATGGGTTTCATGGCATTTTTGATATTCCATTCAGAAATATTGCGTTGTTTGAGCTCTCTGAACAATCGATTTTTCCCCCATTTTTTGAGGTTAAATTTTCCACGAACAAATTGCTCTGCAAAACGCGTTTCGTTAAGATAATTCTGTTCGATTAAATGAGAAACAATACGGTCAACGGAAAGACCATAAACGCCAAGCCCTTTGAGTTTTTGCACGACTTCTTGATGACAGCGCTCTTGATAGGCGCAGTAGTGTTCCATTTTTTTTTGGATTTCCTTCAAATGAAGTACTTCTTCTGGCATAACCAAAATTAATAAGTTTTAAAGGATTAAGCGATGCGCTTTCTTGATAAAAATCTATACGCTTATTCAATAGCCCGATTCCATAAGGAGGGTACCTCACCAAAGGAGGTGCAGTACAAGAAAAAAACCGCCCTGAAACCAAGGCGGTTTTTTAATTATTTAGTACGGAGTAATTTTCTGTTTTTATCCAAAAAACGAAACTCCAAATACAGGTAAGCATCACGGGGTACAATTTGCACCCACTTTTTGTGTTTAAAATACCAGCTCATCCGGATGGAGGGGAAACCGCTGGTTAAATAGGCAGCAATAAAAGGATGAAGGTGCAAATGCAACTTTTTCTTTTTGTTTTGCCTTTGCTCGACAATTTTGTCAAGCTCTGCGTTGATTTTGTCTATTAAAACAATGGGTGCCTCAACCTCGCCATTTTTGTTGGGATTGGGTTCATGGGTTTTAATATTCATCTCGGGGCGAACCCGTTGACGTGTGATTTGGATTAGTCCAAATCGAGAAGGTGGCAGAATTTTGTGTTTGGTTCTGTCACTTTCCATCTCTTTACGGAGATGTTCAAATAATTTTTTTCGATTTTCGTTGGAATTGAGATCGATGAAATCCACTACAATAATACCTCCCATGTCTCTTAACCTCAATTGACGGGCAATTTCGCTGGCGGCAATCAAGTTGACCTCTAAGGCAGTTTGTTCTTGAGACTTGGCCTTGTTGGATCGATTTCCGCTGTTGACATCTATCACATGTAGGGCTTCGGTGTGTTCGATGACCAAATACGCTCCTTTTTGCATGGAAACGGTTGTGCCAAATGCGGTTTTGATTTGTCTTTCGACTCCAAAATGATCGAAAATGGGTGCGGTTTTATTATTGAAATACTTGACGATAGATACTTTGTCTGGGGCGATGGTTTCTAAGTAATCTTTAATCTCGACTAGCATTTCGGGATCATCCACATGAATGCCAGTAAAATCGTTATCGAAAATATCTCTTAAAATGGAAGAAGATCGATTGATCTCACTGAGAATGTTGGTAGGATATTGATCTACCTTGACAAATTTCTCACACAAGTTTTTCCAACGACTGAGTAATTGTTGTAAATCGGCGTCCAGCTCTTTGACTTTTTGGTCTTTGGCTACTGTTCTTATGATAACGCCAAAACCTTTGGGTCTTATGCTTTTTACCAGTTTTTTTAACCGATTTTTTTCCGAATTACTTTCGATTTTCTGTGAAATAGAAATACGGTCAGAAAAGGGAATGAGTACCATGAATCTTCCCGCTAAAGACAACTCAGAGCTAACTCTGGGTCCCTTAGTAGAAATGGGTTCTTTGACAATCTGGACAAGTATCTGTTGTTGGGCTTTTAGATAATCTTGTATCGATCCGTCTTTGGGGATTTCATTTTCGAACCGAAAATTCTTTAATGAATAATCTTTGGTTTTACCTGAGCTTACCTGTTTAAAAAATTTTAATAAAGTAGGAAGGTTTGGTCCTAAATCATGATAATGTAAAAAACCATCTTTTTCATGACCTACGCCAACAAAAGCGGCATTCAGACCCGATACAGGTTTTCTGATTTTGGCAACATAAATGTCACCTACAGAAAACTTGTTGTTGTCTACTTCTTTATTGAGCTCAATTAATTTTCCATCCTTGAGCAGTGCAAAATCAACAGCAGAGGAATTCGATCGTATAATCAGTTCTTTATTCACTCTGATGAATTTTAGATACGACAGCTTTTACGCATGTCGTTGTTAAACAATAAATATTCAGGATTTTCCTGAAGATACTGACGGAGCAGTATCAAATATCAATGAACTTTGGAGAATGTTTTTAAGTGTATTTCCAAACACTATTTTTTCTTGTGACGGTTGGCTCTTCTACGCTTTTTTCTTTTGTGCGTGGCGACCTTATGCCGTTTTCTTTTTTTACCACTTGGCATAGTTCAACTTTAAGTTTGGATTTATAAATAATTTTTTAAGCAACTTCTACCTTCGATTTAACTCCGTTTACAAAAATTTTAGCGGGTTTGAAGGCTGGGATATTATGAGCAGGAATTTTAACGGCAGTATTCTTAGAAATATTTCTTCCCGTTTTTTCCGCTCTTGTTTTTATGATAAAACTTCCGAATCCTCTTAAGTAAACGTTTTCTCCACTCTCTAAGGAGTTCTTAATCTCACTCATGAATTTTTCAACTGTGGCTTGAACATCAGTTTTATCAATACCTAGCTGATCAGATATATTGTTAACAATATCAGCTTTTGTCATATTTAAATAATTTGTATTAGCACGTTAGTATTAGAAATTTAAAGGCTTGCAAATATAAAAATTAAAATGATAATTCATTCAGACTTACCTTTTTATCTTTGTTTAAGCGTTTTTCGCACAATTCATTTTTTAAAGCTCAGATGAGTTTCCATAACAAATTAATAAACTGGTATAATGAAAACCGCAGATCCTTTCCTTGGCGAGAGAACAAAGAACCCTATAATGTTTGGCTGTCAGAAATCATCTTACAACAAACCCGAGCGGCTCAAGGTCTTCCCTATTACGAAAGATTTATTTCAGCTTTTCCTACCGTTTCTGAACTGGCCAAGGCCAGCGAAGATCAAGTAATGCATCTTTGGCAAGGGCTGGGGTATTATTCCAGAGCCAGAAATCTTCATGCTACTGCCAAAGAAATAGCAGACTCTTACGACGGAAAGTTTCCAAACGATTTTAATAAAATAAAGCGCCTAATGGGAATAGGCGATTATACTGCCAGTGCCATTACTTCCATTTGTTTCAATCAAGATCATGCGGTTGTAGATGGCAATGTGTACAGGGTATTATCCAGAATTTTCGGTATGGATCAGCCCATAGACGCCTCTGGAGCTCACAAAATTTACAAAGAAAAGGCACAACAATTAATGAAAGGAGCACCACCAGGCGATTTTAATCAGGCCTTGATGGAGTTTGGCGCACTCCAATGTGTTCCCAAAAGTCCCAATTGTTCGGACTGTATTTTTCAAAACAAATGCTTGGCTTTCCAACAAGGAAAAGTAAGTTCACTGCCCATCAAATCCAAAAAGATAAAGGTCCAAAAACGCTACCTTCACTATTTTGTGTTGACCGATGATTCAAAAAATACACTTTTGGAAAAAAGGAAAGGTAAAGGGATTTGGCAAAATCTATATCAATTTCCGCTTATTGAAACTTTTGAAAAACAAAAGAATTTTACTTCCCAAGAACTTGAATCACTGCTGAATAAGTATCATATCGAAGCCGATTATGTGATGGAGAAATGGAATGAATTGCCCGTTATTCACAAACTTAGTCACCAGCTTTTAGAAATTAATTTTTGGATTGTCAAGCTGAAAGAGAATGCTAATTTAGATATTCAGTGCCGTAAAATGAAAAATTATCCCATGCCAAGAGTCCTCCAAAATTTTAGAGATAATTTTTTTATCAGCTGATTGCGATTCACTACATTTGATATACTAATCCAAAAATCTTTTATCATGAATGGTACGCTAAACAAAGTTATGTTAATTGGCCACCTCGGAGATGATGTTAAGATGCATTATTTCGACGGTGGAGGTTGTATTGGGAGATTCCCTCTTGCAACCAATGAAGTTTATACCAACAAAACCTCTGGTGAAAAAGTGACCCATACCGATTGGCACAATGTGGTAGTGAGGAATAAAGCTGCAGAGATATGTGAGAAGTACCTCAGTAAGGGGGATAAAATTTACATCGAAGGAAAGATCAAAACCAGAAAGTGGCAAGATCAAGATCAGAAAGACCGATACACTACAGAAGTCAATGTGGACGAGTTTACTTTTTTAAGCACCAAAAAGAATGAGGGAGACGGATCGAATCCTTCAGTATCGTCCCCTCCTGCTGCGGAAGCCCCTCCAGAGAATGATCTTCCTTTTTAATTAAAGCATTAATTAATTGGATCCCGACCCTTTAAGTTTTTTACTCGTTGTCTTGAATGGACAAGGGTCGTTGTTGATTCAGTTGATCGCACTGGTTTTGCTTTTGATCATCTCAGGGCTGATCTCTGGTGCTGAGGTAGCTTTTTTTTCTTTGACCAAAGCCCAACGGGATTCAGAGGAGGAAAATAAATCTCGACAAATGGAGATCATCCAAGAGATGCTTCAAAATCCTAAACGTCTGTTGGCGACAATACTGATCACTAATAATTTTATCAATATTGCCATAGTATTGCTTTTTGCCTCTACGGGTGAGGTTCTTTTTAGTCAGATCCAAAACCCATTGATCGTTTTGTTGATTGAGATTGGAGCCATCACTTTTTTAATTCTCTTTTTTGGAGAAATCTTGCCTAAGGTTTACGCCAATAGGAATGCTTTGAATTTTTCGAAAACCATGGCCTTTCCCATCTACACTTTAGATCGTTACTTTTTGTTCTTTCTAACCGTTCCTATGAGTAAAATTACCCGTTTTATGGAATCGAGATTGGCTCAAAAAAACAATGAATTTTCTATTGACAAGTTGTCTCAGGCTTTGGAATTGACGGGCGAAGAAGAAACAACCAAAGAAGAACACAAGATTTTACAGGGCATCGTTAACTTCGGAAATACCGATACCAAGCAGGTGATGTGTCCTCGAATTGATGTGTTTGCATTGTCTGAAGAAATGGATATGGAAACCATAGTTCCTCTCATTCTTGAAAAAGGATTTTCAAGGGTACCTGTATTTTCGGATAGTATGGATAATATTGTGGGGATCCTATACATCAAAGATTTATTACCGCACATTGAGCAGTCCAGTTTTGAATGGAAAAGGCTTTTAAAACCTCCTTTTTACGTTCCGGAAAACAAAAAATTGGATGATCTTTTGAAAGAATTTCAACAGAAAAAAATTCATTTGGCAGTAGTCGTTGATGAATATGGAGGGACCTCGGGAGTGATCACATTTGAGGATGTCATTGAGGAGATTGTTGGAGACATCAGCGATGAATTTGACGACGACGATTTGAATTACTCCAAATTGGATGATCATACTTTTGTTTTTGACGCAAAGATCAACCTCAAAGATTTCTACAAAGTCATTGAATTGGAAGAGGAAGAGACCTTTGAAAAATATAAGGGAGAATCCGAATCCATTGCAGGATTTGTTCTAGAAGTGTCCCAAGCCTTTCCCAAAATTGGGCAGGTCATTCAATTTGAAGGCTATCAGTTTGTTATAGAATCTGTTGATCGTAAAAGAATCAAAAGGATCAAGGTCATTTTACCCTCTACTTCATGAGAATAATAAATTGGGCATTGATATTTTTTCTGTTTTTGGGTTTATTTATGGTGAGTTGTGATAGGGTTCAACAGCCTAAGCCTAAAGCCTTGTTGCGTCTTCAATTTCCAGAACCCCAATATAGATCGGCCCCCGATTCTTATCCCTTTGAATTTGAATACAACGACTGGGTTGAACTGAAAGGGAAGAATTCAAATGCACCCTATTTGTACTATCCTAAAATGAAAGCGACCCTTTATCTGTCCTATGTAGAAGTGGAAAATAATATAGATTCCTTATTAAATGACGCCTATCAGCTTCCTGGAAAACATAGGGTCAAAGCTCAGGAAATTCCCGAAAAGGTATTTATAGCTCCAGAGCAAAAGGTATACGGTACTTTGTTTACAGTAGTTGGAAATGCGGCTTCTCAGTTACAGTTTTTTCTGACCGACTCTACCGATCACTTCCTCATGGGATCGCTTTATTTTTACTCAAGGCCCAACTACGATTCCATCATGCCTGCCGCTAAATATGTAGAGCGAGACGTAATGCATTTTATGGAAAGTTTACGTTGGAAGTACTAGTCCAATAATTTGAAATCTTTTACCGAATAAGACTCTCCTGTTTTAAGGACGACTTGTGTGATCTCATTGGGGGTTAGTATTTCAGCATCGTAGATCAATGTTGCTTTTTTGGTTTCAAAATCCACCTTGGCCTCTTTAATTCCAGCGGTTTGGTTAAGGTTTTTTTCAATAACAGCCGCACAGCCCATGGCACAAACCATTCCTTCGATATTCATGGCGATTTTTTGTGCTTTATCAAAAGAGGCCTTAACGGTTTGGGCAGTTTGCGTTTTTACTTCAATGGTTTTTGGAGTAGTATTGTTTTTACAGGCCGTAGCACTCAAAACCCAGAGTCCGATCAACAGCGACAAGAATGGTCTTTTTTTCATAGGTCAATGATAGAATTAAATTAAGCGTTCTCAAAAAGAGGGATGTCTGTCTTTTTTTATTCGAATAATTCGTCAGACATGGGTTCGTTTAGAGTGATAGACTTTACCTCAAAATCCATTTTTTGGGGTCCCATATCCATGGTAATTTTGTGGGATAAGGATGCCTTCAACGGCTTTATAATCATTAAACGAAGTCGTTGAAGTTTGAATTTGTCCTTGGATTTCCATGGTTTCTACCATTTGGATTTTGAGAAAACCGTCGACGGCATAATAAAAGGTTTTTTTGTCAGACCATTTGATTTCGTAGGCATCTTTTCCATCTACAGAAACGATTCCTTTAAGCGAAATTTGATCTAAGTCGGCTACCAATTCAGGAAATAAGCTTGCTTCTTTTTGCGCATTTTCCAAATCAACTCCTTTCATTTCTATTTTTCGCCCTTGTATTTCGTTGTAGGCTTGGGTGGGGTTGATTACGGTTTTTTGCATAACATTACCCATCATACTGACTTCGACGCTCATTTGTTTTTTGGAGGTTTGCCGGTTAGACAATTGGATGGTCATGCCTTGCATAGTGGCTTCCAATAACATATGCTTTGTTTTTACATTGGATAATGGATCCCTGCCACCAATGGCTTCGATATAGCCATCGAGAACTTTTTGGGTACTCAGTCCCTCGGGCAAGGGGGTTGAAAATTCTGGTCGTTCGGTAGCCTTGCCGTATTTGTCGTAATAGCTCAAGGGGATGGGTTGGCCATTGAATTCTATATTTTCAAGAGAAGTTAGAATATCGCTTCCTTTTCCTGTGACTAATACTTGCATATGATCGGGATTAAAGTATTTTTTGGAGACCCTGATGATGTCCTCCCGACTGACTTTTTGAATATTTTTCAAAAGCATATTGTAAAAATTGTCTGGCAATTTTTGAGTTTTGATTTCGTATGCAAAATTGGCGATATTTTGAGGGTTTTCAAGTGATCGAATGAGCGAACCTGCATATTTTTCTTTGACCAATTTCAATTCATCCTCAGTGACCATTTCTTTATTGATGCGGTCAATTTCATAAAGCAATTGAACTACAGCACTATCGGTCACTGCATTTCGAACGGCTGCAAAAGCCCGCATACGGGATTTGGTTTTGTGATTGACGGTGTACCGAGAATAGGAACCATAGGTATATCCTTTATCCTCTCTTAAGTTCAGAAATAGTCTGGCCTCTGCACCCCCACCCAAAATCTGGTTGGCTATGATGACTGCATAATAATCGGGGTTGTTCCTGTCTATACTTGAGGTGCTTAAAACCGAGATTTCGGACTGAACGGCATTGGGCATTTCAACCAATGCAATTTGGGTTTGGGATACGTTTTCTGGCTCAGTAAACTCTGAGGTAACAAGCTCCCCTTTGTCCCAATTTCCCAAGTACTGTTTGGTTAAATTCTTGGCGGAATCAAAATCGATATCCCCCACGATGATAACGTATGCCTTTAGGGCGTGAAAGTTTTTTTCATAAAGTTTTTTCAGATCCTCTAAGGTTACTTTTTTTACACTTTCTTCCGATACATATTCGCCAAGGGGGTGATTTTTTCCGTAGGACAGTATGTTCTCTACTCTTCGTGCAGCTGTTTTGACGTCTTTTTCATTGGATTTGATCCCTTCTAAGGTTTTGTTTACTTCTTTTTCGAATTCTTCTTCGAGGAAAGAGGGATGCAATACGGCATCGGCCATCATTTCAAAAACTCTGGGGAAATAGCGTTTTAGGGAACTGGCAAAGGCTCCTTCAGAATTTATATTCAACCGCGCACCCATAAAGTCGATTTCTTCTTCAAAATCATCTTTGGGGATGTTTTTGGACCCTTTGCCCATCATCCTTCCCAACAAGCCTGATGCGCCAGCCTTATCCCCTTCCACATACAAGGGGTTATCGATAAGAAGGGAAACAGAAACTTGAGGCAGTTTATGGTTCTCTACAACCAGTAGTGTAAGTCCATTTTTGAACGTATGTTCTTTGGGCGTTCCAAAATTAATTTCTGGAGCAGGACCAGCTTGTGGCTGGACGGATCGGTCAACTTGTGCATGAACGTTGCTCAAAAAGCCAACGCAAATTAATACTATTAGGGCTCTAATCATTTTTCTTCTTTTTGGGCTTCGGGTAGATAAGATAATTCTAATCGCTGGCTTGGATTGAGGTATTTCTGAGCGACATTCCTGATGTCTTCTCGGGTAATAGATTTATAAAGTTCCAATTCCTTATTGATCAAGTTGGTATCTCCTCCATAAAAAGTATAGTATTCGGCTAATGAATTGGCGATTCCTTCTATGGTGGAATTGGAACTGACAAAATCGGATTCAAACTGATTTTGTAATTTTTGATAGTCCTTCTCAGAGATCAATTCTTTTTGAATTTTTTCTACTTCCTCATCAATTTCAGTAATCAAGGTTTCCAGTTGAGTCTCACCCAGTGGTAAACTTAAAATGACGTAGGTACTGTAGTCTTCATTATTCATGTTGAAAGCAGCAACTTGGAGGGACATTTTTTGATCGTCAACCAGTTTTTTATATAGTTTCGAACTATTTCCTTGGCTGAGATAGGTTGAAATAACATCCAATACTCTGGCATCTCTGGAATTTCGTTTGGGAGTTCTATAGGCGAGAAATATGGCAGGGATCTGAATGTTAGGATCAAAAGCTTCTGCTTTAATGGTTTCCTGAATGGGGGACTCCTTGGGAAATACCCTTACTATTTCTGGTCCTCTGGGAATAGACCGAAAATATTCCTCAATCCATTTTTTGGTTTGGGGGATATCGAGGTCTCCCGCAACGGTTAAAGTGGCATTGTTGGGGATGTAGTATTTTTGATTGAAGGCCATAAACTCTTCCAATGTAGCTGCATCCAGATGTTCCATTTTCCCAATGGTAGTTTGACGGTAGGGATGTACTTTGTACAGGTGAGATTTGACATTTTCATTCCATTTCCCGTATGGACTATTGTCATAGCGCATTCGTTTTTCTTCTTTCACAACCTCATTCTGAGTGTCGACTCCCGTTTGATCTATAATGGGATGAAGCATGCGTTCTGATTCCATCCACAAGCCTAATTTGAGGTTGTTGGAAGGAAAATTCTCATAGTAATAAGTAAAATCATTATTGGTGTAAGCATTATTCGAACCCCCGTTACCGGTGACAATGCTGAACCATTTCCCTTTGGAAATGTTTTTTGTGCCTTCAAACAGTAGGTGTTCAAAGAAATGGGCAAAACCTGTTCTTTCAGGATTTTCATCTTTGGAACCAACGTGATACAAAACCGAGGTGGTCACTATGGGTACAGAATTGTCTTGGTGCAGGATTACGTGAAGACCGTTTTCGAGATCGTATTCTTCAAATTCTACTTGTTGGCTGTAAAGCGATTGAAAGACAGTCAATAGCAAAAGTAAGATGCTGAGGTTAAGTGCTTTCATATTTTAATTGAGGTTTAATTTTTTTCTAATTTAATAAAAAATGTTCAAACCGTCTTCAAAAAAAGAGCGTGGATGAAATCATTAACAAAAAGTTTTAAAAAAAGGATATCATTTCACTAAATTGAGGGATGAAATTTTTTTAACATCCTTTGATTTAAATTTTAATAAATGATTAGAAAAACGTACTCACCATCCCTTTTGATTGTCTTATTGTTTTCTACCCACATCACATTGGCGCAAGTTTTTTCTTACACATCAAACGAAAAGGGTCAAAATGTACATCACCGAATATTGTTGGACGAGAGCTATTTTGTAGAAACACAGTTTACGACCCAACCCCCTCAATTTATAAAAACGATCGGGGGCTTCTATCAAAAAAAGGGGACTGAATTTGAGGTACGTTTGGAGTTCAATTCAAATTTTTCCCAAGACAGTATAAAGCATATTGTGATCGGCAATCTAAACGCATGGAAAAAAATTTCTGATAAAATGAAGCCGCTTCAGGGGAAATGGCTGATGGCCGGTCGGGTGATTGGAAATGATGAACAAAGAAGAGATACCACCAGATCCCGTAAAACCATGAAAATCTTGGTTGACGGTTATTTCCAATGGATTGCATTCGATACGGCTACTTTTTCCTTTCACGGTTCTGGAGGAGGAACATACACCGCAGAGAAGGGCATTTATATCGAAACCCTCGATTATTTCTCCAGAGACCCTAATAAAGTAGGCATTTCGCTAGAGTTTGAGTATGCCAAAAAAGGGCTTGACTGGCATCACAAGGGGTTCAGTAGTAAAGGAGATCCTTTGCACGAAATATGGACTTTTAGAACCCCATAGGCTTTGCGTATTTTTAATCATATACCCGGAGTTTTTCCCTGGATTGTTCTATCGGCTTCTTGTCTGGCGCTATACCATCCCCCTGTTTTTACGTGGTTTTCAGGAAATTGGATTACCCTTGGGTTGGGAGGCATTATGCTGGGTATGGGTTTGACCTTACGATGGGAAGATTTTCGTCGGGTGACTCAAACTCCCAAATGGGTTCTGACGGGTTTGTTTTTACAGTTTACGGTTATGCCTTTTTTTGGTTGGCTTTTGGGAAAGCTTTTTGAATTACCTCCTTTTTTCGCACTGGGGTTGATATTGCTATCGAGTTGTCCTGGAGGAACGGCTTCCAATGTAATCGTCTTTTTATCCCGTTCCAATTTGGCCCTTTCTTTAACCATGACTGCGCTTTCGACCATGGCTGCCATAGTGCTGACTCCTTTATTGACCAGCAGTTTATCTGGAAATGAAATTGATGTGGATGCGATGGGCTTATTTTACAGTACGTTGAAGGTAGTATTGGTACCGGTTGTGTTGGGCATTTTTCTTAATGCTCGACTGCCACGTTATACCCAAAAGATTCAATTTTATGCACCTTCCATAGCGGTATTACTCATCACTCTTATTGTCGCCAGCATCATCGGACAAGGGAAAGAAATCATTCTCGACTCTGGACCATCTTTGATTTTTTCTATTATGATCCTGCATTTGATTGGATTTGTTTTAGGGTATTTTTTAAGCCAACTTTTACTAAAAGACGAAGCGGTGAGCCGAACTATTTCGGTAGAGGTGGGGATGCAAAATTCTGGCTTGGGCGTTGTTTTGGCTAAAGAGAACTTTGTGAACCCTGCGGTTGCCATTCCTGCCGCTATTTCTAGCTTAGTTCATTCTCTGTACGGAAGTATTTTTGTAGCCTTATTCAGGATGAAGTCTTCTGAAGCCCCGTCCCAAAAACAAGTAGAAATTAAATAAAAGAATTCATCGTATATTCACTACTGATTTATAAAACAAAAAGTTGAACGAATGAAAACGGATCACTACAGTCGCCGAAGATTTACCTCTCAATTGGTTGGGGGAGTTATCACTTTAGGTTTTTCCCCAGCTTTATTTGCACAAAAACCTTTGTTGACAGAAGAAGAAATAGATTGGTATGATGTAAAAAATATTGGAGTAGAGGGAAAAGGATGGACCGCTACAAAAAGATATTTTGACCGTTTGCCCGCCAAAGCAGAGGGAAGGGTTCCTGAAAAAGTCTGGAATCTTTCGCGCCATTCGGCGGGAATGAGTATGCGATTTGTTACAGATTCACCCAATATATATGTTCGTTATACATTACATCTGGAAAGGCTTTCGATGTTGCACATGCCTGCAACAGGAGTGAGTGGGTTAGATTTGTATGCCGAAGACAATGCAGGAATTGATCGTTGGGTGTCGGTTGTAAGACCTGACAAACAACTCATGGATACCTCCATTGCCAAAGATTTAGCCCCTGGTTCCCGTCGCTACACCCTTTATTTGCCATTGTACAATGGAGTTGACGATTTGGAAGTGGGTGTGACTCAAGGAGAATCTTTTAAACCATTGGCTCCTCGTGAGGAAAAACCCATCCTTTTTTACGGAACATCCATCATGCATGGAGCTTCTGCCTCACGTCCGGGAATGGCATTTCCTGCCATTTTGGGCAGAAGGCTAAGACGTCCCACCCTCAATCTTGGTTTTTCAGGAAATGGGCGGATGGAAGCTGAAGTGGCTGCTTTGTTGGCGGAGTTAGATCCTTGTGCCTTTGTGATTGATTGCCTCCCCAATATGAATGAAACCACTGTTTCAGAACGAACAATTCCATTGGTTAAAAAACTCAGGGAAGCGCATCATGACACCCCTATCCTTTTGGTGGAAGACAGGAGTTTTACCAATACCCCATTTTTCCCCTCAAGAAAAGCACATCATCATAAAAGCAGAACAGCACTTAGAAAAGCCTATGCTGAATTGACCGATGCAGGCGTAGCCAACCTCTATTATTTGGATGGAGATCATTTGTTGGGGGATGATGGAGAGGGAGCCACAGACGGTTCTCACCCCAACGATCTTGGAATGGTTCGCTATGCCGATGCCTATGAGCCAGTTTTAAGAGCTATGCTTAAGCAGTTTTGAAGCGGATTTACCTTTGTTTTGTAACAATCGGTTTTTAGGTATTTTTGTAAAAGATTTAAAGCAGTAAAAAGTAATCAAAAAGAATGCTAAAGGATCTTATAATTCTAAATGTAGTGTAATGATAAAAAAAACAAGTTGGCGTCCGTTACCCGAGTTTTTGACCATCAAAGAAAGTAAGATTGAAGGGTTGGGCGTTTTTGCTACTCGTGATTTGCCCAAAGGGTTTGACTTGGGAATTTCTCATATTTTCGATGAACGTTTTCCCGATGGTTATATTCGATTGCCTTTGGGGGGTTTTATCAATCACCACGAGATTCCCAATTGTAAAGCTTTGATTGCCGATCAAGACGAAGAAATGGGCAAGTTAAAACACATTCGTATTCAGGCACTCGAACCCATTGCCCAGGGTAGGGAAATTACCATAGCGTATATCATCAATAGATTGGATGATCCCAACTGGGAGTTTGAATACGAGGTTTCTCAGTAATCTACAAATTCATTTCATAAAAAAAACCCGCCAAGCTTTACCCTAACTTTAGCGGGTTGAACCAATTAAACAAACAAAAATGAAGCTTATTAAAGCCTAATGTAAACTTACCCTTTGTTTTGTTAAAGAATTGGTAAAGAGAGGTTAAATGCACGTTAAAATTATG
Organism: Flavobacteriaceae bacterium; assembly: GCA_030830625.1. Taxonomy (GTDB): domain Bacteria; phylum Bacteroidota; class Bacteroidia; order Flavobacteriales; family Flavobacteriaceae; genus UBA8316. Next base: position 12,993 of record JAURMQ010000115.1, on the reverse strand, counting down.
GACAAAAAAAGGGCATCTGAATCGATGCCCTTGGAATTAACCATAAATCAATTCAAAAGAATGAATCAAAGGCCTCGAAAGTAATTCCAAAATTTTTTTAATAAACAATGAGTCCTTTTATTTTTTCAAAAAAGACGGTTTTTTTTGTTAAAAAAAAATGAAAAAACCATAAAGTTATTTACTATATATATTGTTAGATTATTTTGTACAATTCTTTAAAAAATCAATCCATTGTTTTTCGAAGAATTTTGGGTGGAGCATTTTGTACAATTCGATCACTTTTTCAGGTTTTTTTGCAAGCTTCCGATGGTTTTGGTAATCAACTGCTTCGGGAAAAAAGGATTTGAGATCTACAGCCATACATTTGTTGGGAACTTCGGTATGCCACCCGGAAGGGTCAATTAAAGGAGAAAAAATTGCAAAAGTGGGTTTGTGGAGTCCTTTTGCGATGTTGAGGGCTCCGCCCTCATTTCCCACTGCAGCACAACAGTGGTAAACTGTTGCCATATAATCTCTAAGAGAATTTGGAGTAAGGGATTTTATGACGGCTTTTTGGGTATGGGGATGGAGTAGATCGATTAATTCGTCGATTTGTTTGGCTTGATCGGGACGGTAGTTGATAATGAAAGGCAGTTTGGTAGTTTCAAAAGCACGATCCATTAACTGTGCCATATATTCAAAAGGATAGGTCTTGTTTTTACTGCTCCCCATGGCAGAAACCATTAGGGCTTGATTTCCCTTCCCCAAGACCCGATCCATTTTTTCTCTACTCGCCAAAATCTCTTCTGGGGTTAAATGAATTTCAAACTCGCTGGTTTTTGGAAAATCACCCATAATGGGTTCCAATAATTGCAACCTATTTTTAATGGACCACTGGAGTGTGTCGTCCTGCACATTTCCAATTTTGACGGCTGTATTGTATATGAAAGAGGTGTGTATCTTTTTGATTCCGATTTTTTGGGTCGCCGGTGTAAACAAACAGATCAAAAGACTTTCGAGTTTTCCATAGGCGTCTATGATGTAATCGTATTTTTTATTTCGGCGCTGAAGTAAGAATTGAAAAAGCCCCCACTTATCCTTTTTGAAGGAGTCTTCGAAGACTATAATTTCATCCATGTATGGGTTATTGCGAATTACATCTAAAGTGTGTCGATTGGCAATAAAATCGATCTGTATATCGGGATTCCATCGTTTCAAATTTTTACAGATCAAAGTACTGACCAGTACATCTCCAATCATTTTTTGTTGAATGACTAATATTCGCATCGTGTAGGATTTATTTCATTCAAATGTACAGATTGAATGAGTTGAATTCAAAATCAGCAGCGTGAAGTCTGGACAAAATTCATTTTTCATAAAGCATGCCGGCTGCTGCAGGCTTATATTTGAGCAATGCTTTGAAAACAATTCTTGCCTTAGACCGAAATAGGCTTTTTAAACAATATGAAAAAAACAGAGCAGCTTTGATGATGGAGAATTTAGTTATGGAATGATTTTTTCTAAGTACATATAGGTAGGAATAAAGAATTTGTGCTTTTTTGGCGCCTGTAGTTTTTATGGAAACGCTGGTAGAAGCTTCATGAATGTGGTAAAAATCGCTGCCAGGGTGATAAACGGCTTTATGCCCTTTGTTTTGTAGTCGGGTACAAATATCCATTTCTTCGTAGTACAAGAAGAGGTTTGGATCAAAGCCACCTACTTCCTCAAATACAGTTTTTCGAAAAAACATAAAGCAGCCCTGAACAAAATCAACTTCTATATGACCGTCGAAAGTTGCGCTTCTTTTGGGTTTTCCAAAGATGTTTTCCAGGAAAGAATTTCCAAAGAAAAATTGTCTCAGGCCATGGTGATGATCAAATGAAGGTCTAGAGGTATGGTTGGGAGCCCATTGTTGTGGAGTACAAACCCCCACATCGGGATGGTTTGACATAAAATTCTTTAGAAATGAAAAACAGGGTTTTTCAAAACAGGTATCGTTATTTATAAAGGCCAAATAGTTGCCTTTAGCATGGTGTGCTCCTAAATTATTACCATAACCAAAGCCGCCATTTTTCTGTGATGCAACAAATGTATAGTGCTTTCTATATGGACTTTGCTCAAGTACTTCCAGCTCATTTTTTTTTGATCCATTATCAACGACAATAAGTTCGTAGTTTAATTCTTTTTCAACTCTTAAGATGGATTCAACACAATCAAGGGTAAGTTTCGATTGATTATAGTTTAAGATGATGATGGATACCTCGATAATGTTTGATGGGCTTGGATTCAAATTCAGTTAATTTTTTTGGCTAAAGTGGCATATTGAGGAATTCGAATATCCATGGCGGTAAACAACAAAGGGATGTTATACAACCAAGGCTTTAGCGATCGGGAAAGGTTTATTCCTTTATGGGAGAGGATGTTGTACCCCGCCTCCTGATACATTCTTCTGACACTTTTTCCTGTAAAAAAGCGCAGATGTGTTTTGTCCATAATCCCATGCGACTCGTATTTCCATTCTTTATTGCACAAAAGACTTTTAAGAGCGCTGTGGTATCTGATATTGGGAATTGAACTGATGACTACGCCCTCCTTTTTCAAATATTTTTTCATTTGTTGGAGTACGCAATACGGATCGGTTAAATGCTCTAAGACATCGTTGAAAAAGACCACGTCGAAATGATTTTCAGGCAATTTAGACAGGTTGTTTTCCACCGGTCCAGAGAACACATTTTTGAACGTCTCTCGGGCTTTTTTTGCTTGTTTTTCAACCAGTTCTATTCCCCAAAATTCTGAATGGTCACCCGGAAGAAGTTTTAAAAAGCTGCCATCACCACAACCAATATCGAGAACCGTTTTGTATTGCTTGGGTAAAAATTGGAGTAGTTCTCGCCTTTGGTGACTGAAATAATCTTCTGGTTTTCTGGAGTGATCCATTAAATTGAGTTTTTCAAATGTAATTATTTTAAATGATACACTAATTTCGAGCTTTAAGGCTGGATTAAAAAGGGCTAAAGCAGAATGGAATCGGAGGGTTAAATCTGTATTTTGTACAACATGGGATGGCGATTCCCCTCGTCCTCGCTGGTGATCCAAAAAGTCTTGTGATCGATGATTTTTACGGCTTCAATTTGTTTTCCGTCGAGCGGGAGCTTGAACTTCTTTATTTCGACAGAATTCAAATGGTCCAAATCAAAATTACTCAGGGTGTATAAAAATTGTTCTCCAGATTTTACATAACCTACGAGCGCTACGAGTTGGAGTTTGTGATGATAATCTCCGCCAGTAATGAGGGATTGGACATCGAAAGACTTTTGGGGTTTCAGGGAGTAATTTCCTGCTTTTTTGGGAAGGGAATACAATTCTGTAGTGAGTGTTTCTCTGTTTTTAGAAAACAGGATTAGAGATTCCTCAGTAGCGATTAGTGCTTCGGCATCAAAGGGATGTTCACTTCGTTTGTCAAAATTTTGTTGATCCCGATAGTGGAATGATATCTGCCCCACGGTTGCAAAGTTGTCTTTGGGATCAACAATGAGTAGGTTGAGGTTTTTTCTATTTCCTTTATTGTTTCCACTATCGGAGATGTAAATAAAATTTTCATCTTGAGCCATGTCTTCCCAGTCATTGTTTTCAGCTCCTTCAATAGTGTATGGTTGCAGTAATTCACCTTTTAGATTGAAACGGTACAATACAGGCTTTCCACCAGAGTCGTTATGGGTGAGTAAGTCTTGATTCAAAAATTCTAAACCAGAAGTTTCTTCAATAATTTTTGGAAGTGGAGTTTCATAAACAACGGTTTGAGCCATCAGATCATATTGATTCATAAATCCGTTGATCCATATCAAAAAAAAAGAGAAGTAAAAAAAAGCTTTCAGAAGAATTACGGACTTAAAATCTTAAAATTGAGGTGCTTTTTTTGGCCAATGAGGCCATTGAGTAATTCAAACGGGAATTCGAGGGATGTTTTGACCTCTAATGTTTTGACCTCTAATGTTTTTTTGCTGTAGGGATCTATTTTGAAAATGGTTCCGTCTTGATGAAAGGTATAAGGACCTGTATATTTGAGGTGAAGTGTATTGGCGGAGTGATTTTCCAAAACGATTTTTGCGATCAATTCGTCTTTGTTGTAGGTGGGAGCGGATGCAGTAAGGTTGGCTTTGACCACCTCTCTGAGGTGCTCTTCTTTTCCAATCAACAATTCTTTAAACCACACTATGGTTTTTCCTTCAAAAAGAGCTTTTTTTATTTCATTCAGACTCTCATTTTTAGATAAAACAAAAGTCATGGGACGATGCCCCCCTTGAGGGATATCAAAATCCCAAGCAGTTAATTTGTGTACATCAGAGGTTCCGATCATAGTAAGATCATTTTCCAAAGCAATATCGATGGCTTCTTCAGAAAAGGTGATGTGGTTGACGACCTCTATGCCGTGTAGGAGTTTTTCTTTAATGAGTTCGATGTGAAGGGGATCGAGTCTCGCAATCCCATCTTTTCGGTGGGCTTCCCAGTTGGGGTGATTCCAAAAAACAAATCCTTTTTGGCGGTTGGCTTCTTTGATGCCCGCTATGGGATCGTCTGGAAATAATAGTTTGTTGGCATTTTCAATAAAAACAGCATTGATGTGACCGGGGGGCATAGAGCGTGTAATTTCTGCTCCTCTAATGATGGTCAATTCGGAATCGTTGGCGGTTTTTTGGGCGATATCAAAGGAACGGTTTCTATCGGGATTCGGTAAGTCAGATCGATGAGGTTGATATTCCAGATGATCTGTGATGGATATCAGGTCTAACCCCTCTTTTAGCGCTTCTTCTACTCTTAGGTTGGGCCACACCGAACCATCGGAAAAGGCGGTATGGATGTGAAGGTCGGTACTGACAAGCGATACTCCCTCAGGGGCTTTAAAAAAGCGATTTTCCTGTGCCCAAATCCACGAAGGGAGGGCTATGAAGAGAAAAAGAATTGTTTTAGGAGTATTTTTCATTTCGATAATGGTTTTATGATTCAATTTAAATGAGATACGTTATCCTAAAATTAAGAAAATTTTCCATGCGATTTTATATCCTTGTGAAACGATTAAAATAGGCGGTATGATCAGCGTCCAAAGTCGTCTTGAAGCCGAATGATATCTTCTTCATCTGAGGGATTATCACGATCGGTATGTTGCCAAATTTCGGCAACCAGCGCCAGTTTTTCAAGCCCAACAAGCCGGTGGCGTTCTCCTTGTTTCAGTCGAATTTGTTCCCCTTCATTTAGGGTTATCAAAGGTTTTTGATTGTCATCGTTGGATCGGATGATCCCCACAGTTCCTTGATAGACTCTCCATATTTCGGCTCTTCGGTGATGGTACTGCCACGACAGTCTAGAGTCTGGGTGGACGATGAGAATTTTAGGACTGAGTTTTCCGCCTATTTTTAGGCTGTCAATGGTGATGCCCTCAAAAAACTGGTCGGCAAATTTCTGAGCTTGACGTTCATCAATCACTAAGAATCCTCCCCAAGGACGTTCAAAATCGTAATCGATTACACCGTATCCGAAGGACTCGATGTGGGTTTTAATTTCAAAGAATTTTTTGTTTTGCTCCATTTTTAAAAATTAAAACAGGAATAATGAAAATATCACTATTCCTGTTTTATTGTTAGTCTAAGAAACTTTTAAATAGGTAGTTCCCAGCCTTGGCGGTATTCTTTACTGACAAAGGCATTGGCTTCTTCCAAGTTTTTGATTCTCATGTTTTCGCCATCCCAAAGGAGTTTTTTCCTACCGAAGTAATTCATGATTTCTCTTCCATTCGGTCGGGTTCCAATACTTTTTCGGAGGTCACGACTTCTCAAGGCCAAATTCCCCATGATTACGGTTTCCGTAAAAGGTCCAGAATAGTCAAAGGAAGAGGTTAAATTTTTGTGTTCGGTACTGTTGAATCCTGCCTTACACGCTTCGGTCCAAGTAGATGCATGAACGTCATTTACATTAGGTTGGTTACTGGTATCATATACGATTGGGTCTTCCCCTTTAATGTATAGGGTAGGATTATTGGCATAAATTTCTGAGGTAATTACCCCTTTGCTTCCCAACATCATAATACCACTTGAATTCCCAATGTCAAAATCCATAATAAATTCTTCTTGAATTTCTTCAGGAATGGTAGGTGTAAGTCCTCCGTCCATCCAGATGAGTTTAATTCCATCTTTGTTGTGGGGAGAATTTTTGTATTCTAAGGTTACCATCGAAGAGATGGGACACCCTTCTGGGGTGTACTCTGGAGTCCACATTTTCTTGAATACATTGGTAGCGGTGCATTCCACACTGCTCGGGTACCCCAATTTTAAGGTTTTGTAGGGAGCATCAAGGGTATGACATCCTATGTCACCTAATGCACCCGTTCCATATTCCCAAAAACCTCTCCAGTCAAAGGGGTGTAAGCCGGGAGAATAAGGTTTGGACTTGGCCGTTCCCAACCATAAATCCCAGTTGAGAGAGTCGGGTTTTTTGACAGCATTTGGGCCTGGATGATTGATTCCTTGTGGCCAAACGGGACGGTTGGTCCAGGCGTAAATGGTGTGAACTTTTCCCACTTTGCCTTGATCGATCCACTCTTGGATTTTAGGGACTCCTATACTGGATCCTCCTTGATTACCCATTTGGGTAACGATTTTATTTTTTTCGGCGGTTTGAGCCAACAGCCTTGCCTCGGCAATGGTATGGGTTAAGGGTTTTTGCACATAAACGTGAATGCCTCTATTCATACAATCGTAAGCAATTTTGGCATGGTTGTGATCGGGAGTAGAAATGGTGAGGGCGTCGATGTCCTTTTCTTTGTCCAGCATTTCTCTGTAGTCGATATACTTGTTCGCATCGGCGTGTTTGGTGTATGAGGTGGTCGCACTAGCAGGGTCAACATCACAAAGGGCAATAATTCTATTCTTACCGTTTTGATATGCATTGTTGATGTCGGAAGTTCCTTTTCCTCCAGACCCAATGGCTGCTAATGCCAATTGATCACTAGGGGCAGTGTACCCCACTCCACCCAAAACATTGCGCGGAACAATGAATACTCCAGTTCCGATCATTCCTGTTTTCTTGATGAAATTTCTGCGCGATTTGGATTGTTTATTATGCATAATTCAGTTTTTGATTTTATAAAAATAATCAAGTTTTTTGATTTATCACAATGTGCATGATTTTTTGGCATTAAAGAGAAATATCGCGCTTCCATGGAAGGAAGTCAAACTGCCTGTTTATTAAGGCTTTGGTTGTTATTTCTCCACTTGCAACTTTGATGATAAAATTTAACATTTCATCGGATAATTCTTCCAATGATTGGGTGCCTTCGATGATGGAGCCTGTATTAAAGTCGATGATGTCTTTCATTTTGTTAAAGACTGTGGTATTGGAAGAAACTTTTATTACGGGAGCAACGGGATTGCCCGTAGGAGTCCCCAAACCAGTGGTAAAAATGATAAGGTTGGCCCCTGATCCTGCCATGGCGGTGGTACTTTCCACATCGTTACCGGGGGTACACAATAAATTTAAACCAGGGGTTTTTATATATTCTCCATAGTCGAGAACATCGACTATGGCAGAACTGCCTCCTTTTTTGGCTGCCCCAGCAGATTTCATGGCATCGGTAATCAGACCGTCTTTGATGTTGCCTGGAGAAGGATTGGTGCTAAAATCGGTTCCAGAAGCAATGACTTTATTTTCATAGGCTTTCATAAGGGAGATGAATTTTTTGGCAGTATCCACATCTACACATCGGTCCACAAGCTCTTGCTCTACCCCTCTGAGCTCAGGAAATTCCGAAAGTAGGGCACTCCCTCCATGGGACACCAATTGGTCGATTGAAGCCCCTAAAGTGGGGTTGGCAGAAATACCCGAAAAGCCATCCGAACCTCCACATTCTAAACCAATAGTGAGTTTGGAAAGAGGAGTTTTTTCTCTTTGAATTTGATTGGCCTTTTGAATTTCGATCAAAGAGTCTTTGATTATGTTTTGAATTAAATTCTCACCATTCCCTACTTTTTGTTGGTCGAATATCAGCAAGGGTTTTTCAAAGTCTTTATTGATTTTATGGAGTTCGTTCAGAAATACATCTACTTGTAAATTTTGACAACCCAAGCTCAAAACAGTTGCCCCAGCTACATTGGGGTTATTGACATAGCCTGCGAGAAGTTTACCCAACAGGGTAGAATCGGCTCTTGTCCCTCCGCAACCAGAATGGTGGGTGATAAATCTAACCTCTACATTGGGAAATGGATTGACAGGCTGATAGGTATCCATAACTTCTTGCTCTCCTTGCATAAGGGATCTAAGGAAATGCTGATGTTCTGATAATTGATCGGGATAGAACTCTCTTTCGAATACGGTTTTGAGCAGCTCTATATTTCTGTTTTCACAAAATACTAAAGGAAAAAAGAGCCAAATATTTTGAGTGCCTACCGAACCGTCTTTACGGGGGTAGCCCATAAAGTGTTTTTTTGTTTTGGGTTTCCGGAGAGGAGTTGATTTTCCTGTGTTTTTAAAAACAATATTATCGTTGAAAGCATTGTCCATGTTTTCTGTGGAAACCGCCGAGCCTTTGGAAATGTTTTGATTGGCAACACCGACCTTTACGCCATACATGAGTAAAGAATCCCCTTTTTTAATTTCTTGAAGCGCAAATTTGTGTTTTTGTTGGATGTCTTCTCTCAAGGATATTTGCGCTTGCTCCAGGTCAATTATTTCCCCTTTTTTTAAATTTTCAAGGGCTACAACAAGATTGTCTTCGGGGTGAATTTTTATAACTTTTCTCATGATTGATGGATTAGAAAAGCCTGAAAAGCATCACTGATTTTGTCGTGGGTGGAAATGGCGCTGAGCGCTGCGCTCAGCGGGCCTTTTAGGGGGAGTGTTTCGTTCAGGTTTTGGTCCCAAAGGGAAGAATTGGATAGGGTTTTTTCTGCCACTTGCTCCACTTCATTGTCTTTCCAAACTTTTTGGAAAAAAGAGAGGTTTTGGGGATCATCATTCAGTGGATGGGGATGTTGGGAAACTTCTTTTCCGTAGAAGTAAATGAGTGCAGCCATGGCAAAGGTGAGGTTTTTGGGGATCTTTCCTTCTTTTTGGTAATAAGATAATAAACTGGGCAGGACCCTGACTTTGAACTTCGAAATAGAGTTTAAAGCAATGGACTCCAATTGATGAACGATGAAAGGATTTGAAAAACGTTCTAATACAGACCCAGCATAGGCTTCCAATTCTTTTTTATCAAAGTCTATGCTCGGAATGATTTCTTCAAATAGCGTTTGAGAAAGGAACATTTTTAGAAAATCGTCCTCCAAACTTTCCGATACCGTTAGGGTACCGTTGAGTAACCCTACTGGAACTAATGCGGTATGACAGCCGTTGAGTATTCTTACTTTACGGGTTCTGTATATCCCCAAATCGGGAACAATTTTTACACTAATGTTTTCCAATTGATCTACTGGAAAGAGCTCTAAAAGCATAGGATTCCCTTCAATAACCCATAGAAAAAAGGGTTCACAAGTAACCATTAATTGATCATCGAAGGTCAGATTTTTTTCATAAAAATCAAGGTCTTTTTTTGGAAATCCAGGAACAATTCTATCGACTAACGTATTGTAGAAGTGGTTTTTTTCAATCCATGATTTGAAACCTTCCTCAAGTTGCCAGAGGTCGCAAAGCTCCAGTACAATATTTTTGAGCTTACTTCCGTTTTTATCGATCAGCTCACAGGGAATGATGTGCAGTACCTTTGAAGGGTCTCCCTTGAATGTTTTGTACCTGTGATACAATAAGCTTGTCAATTTGCCAGGGAAAGATTTTGGAGGAGTATTGGTAAAAAGATCATGAGTGTCGAGCGTAATTCCAGCTTCGGTGGTATTGGAAAAAACAAAAGTTAAATTTTCATTTTCTGAGAGTTTCAAAAATGTATCAAAATCCTGATAAGGGTTTACCATTTGGTCAATACAATCAATCGGTTGGATTTCTCGAATGGTTTCTCCTCCCATGATTCCCTCCAAGAAAAGATGGTATTTTCCTTTTTGTCGATTCAATACTTCAATCATTCCATCCGGAAGGGGTTGAATGAGGTTTACTTGGCCTGAAAAAGTTGTTTTTTCGTTGAGGATTTGTATGCAATATTCTACAAAAGCCCTCAAGAAATTACCCTCTCCGAATTGAATACTGTCTTTGGGATTACTTTTCATGTGATTTCAATTATTTATCGGGATATAGTGAGCTTGAGCAAATTCACTATTTTTGTAAAAATAATGACTTTTATCAATCCATTGTATTTTCGGTTTGAGTATTTGTTGGCCTATGAAAATATTTCCATCTTTAATGATCCTTTTCTTTTGCCTCTCTTGCCATAAAGAAAAGGAGTGTGAGCTTATCCAGAATAAGGAAGAAATCCGCGGCAGCTACTACTTTTATTTTCGACCCAATTTTTATGCCACCCCTCAATCAAATTCTATAAGTGGGGGAGGGTTCAATACCGAATATGTTTCTGGAAAAGTATCCAAAGCTATTTATGATGATTATGAGATTGGGGATGAGTACTGCTTTTAGAGTTTAGAGGGATGGTAAATTAATAAAAAGATTTTATGGATCGGGAATTCGATCTAAAAAACTCTCCTTTTGATCCAAGAACCAGGAAATCATTATTGGGTTATATTTTAGCTTGAGTCAATCGTTTTTTTATATTTTTGTTTATGGTTATTTTTGGTCAGATGTATAATCGTTTCAATATTAAGATTTCAGTCACAAAATATATTTTTGTGATTTTGATATTGAGTCAACTTTCCAATACATTCTTGTTGACCGATTTTTTGGTAAATGAAGATAAAATTGCATACACTAACGGTGATGTTGATCAAAATAATAAAGAAGATAAAAACTCATTTGATAACGAAGAAGAAACCAAGATTCTTGAAGGGTTTTTTCACGTTATCGGTTATTCAGTTGAGTTAAATAGTTTTAATTATTTACTTCAAAACCTATCCGAGGAACTGAACCACAAAGATTTTCCTCCCCCCGAGCTATTCCTCCTATCTTAGACTTTGGTTTCAGGGGTAGTTTTCGTTATCCTCACTTTTCTAATTTACAAAAAATTAAATCAATGAATAAATTGTTTTCACATTTTAAGGGAGATCTTTTTGGGGGTATAACGGCAGGAATCATTGCCTTACCTTTAGCACTTGCCTTTGGAGTATCCTCGGGTTTAGGTCCCACAGCGGGTTTATACGGCGCGATCTTTTTAAGTTTTTTTGCGGCTTTATTGGGAGGGACCAATACGCAAATTTCAGGGCCTACGGCTCCCATGACAGCACTCAGCATGTTGGTCATTGCCAGTTTAATTGCTTCTAATGATGGAGATGTTGGAAAAGCATTACCCATTATTTTAGCCGTATTTATGCTTTCCGGTTTGATGCAAGTAGGATTGGGTTTTATGGGATTGGGCAAATACATACGCTATATTCCTTATCCCGTTGTTTCTGGATTCATGACAGCAATCGGTCTGATCATATTGACCACCCAAACCCTTCCCGTATTGGGTTATTATCCTAAAGAAGACATCACTTTGGTGGATTCCTTTAAGCCCGACGCTGAGGCAGTTTTACTCAGTAAAATTCTTGAAGAGGAGGCCGAAGAGGGCTTACTTGTTTTAGAAGATTTTTCAGAAACTGTGAGTAGAGGAGGACAGATTACGGAAGGCGAAATTCATCAAGAAGCTGCAGTTTTGGCGTCCAAATATGCTTCGGGGGTAATGGGTTCAATAAAAGTATTGCCCATAGCGTTGGGAAAAATTAATTGGATCGAAATGTTACTCGCCTTGGGAACCATATTTATCATTTATGGTTTTAAGAGGATTACGACCACCATTCCCAGTACGTTGGTGGCTCTGGTGGTCATGTCGGGAGTTGCCGTTTTTTTTGTGCCCAGTTACCGACCCATCACTGCCATACCTAGTGGATTTCCTGTCCCACAATGGGGGATATTTACAGAAATCAGTCTTTTAGAATTGACTCCTTACATTCTGACTTCATTGACATTGGCCATGTTGGGAGCCATTGACTCATTATTGACCAGTGTAGTGGCAGACAACATGACCAAGACCCGTCATTTACCCAACAAAGAGCTCATTGGTCAAGGGATTGGAAATACAATTTCAGCTATATTTGGAGGACTTCCTGGAGCAGGAGCCACCATCAGAACCGTTGTTAATATCAATTCTGGAGGGGTAACTCGTCTTTCGGGTATGATATCCAGTATGGTGCTGCTTCTCATTCTGCTCATTTTCAGTTCTGTGGCTTCTGCGATACCTGCAGCGGTATTGGCTGGAATTTTAGTTACTGTAGGCATCAGTGTTATGGATTATCGTGGTCTTAAAGCCATTCCCAGTCTTCCCAAAGATGTTAAATGGGGGAAATTAGGAATGAGTTCAGAGGTTATAGTGATGCTTACAGTCATGTTATTGGCCACTTTTTGGAATTTGGTTTATGCCGTTGGAATTGGCTTAGTGATTGCTTCTTTGATGTTTATGAAAAAAATTGGAGATTCGACCGCCGAGCTCTCAAAGTTAAAGGCGCTCCCTTCAGATTCATCTATGGAGGAAGAAGAGGTTGTTGATGCGGATGGGGATGGAATTGCAGATATCGTAATCAAAGAAATCATTGGCCCCTTATTTTTTGGATCGGCCGATGGATTTCAAAAACTGGCAAAAAAAATCCCAAGCTCTGCCAAGGTAGTTGTATTTAGGTTAGAGACGATGAATTATATAGATCAGTCGGGGCTTTATGCATTGGAGGAAATCCTTGTGGAGCTAAGTGATCAAGGGAAGACCATCTATCTCATAGATCTTCAGAAGCAGCCCAGATATATGATGGAACGAGTAGAAATGGTTCCCAAACTGATCCCAAGAGAAAATATTTTTGAAAATTATAAAGAATGTTTTGCCTTAATTAAGGCCAACCATCAATTTAAATAAAACAATATGGAAAAGAAAACAATAATGCT
>JAURMQ010000114.1 GCA_030830625.1 Flavobacteriaceae bacterium | reverse complement strand
TGATTTTTGCAGCCGCACTTCACCCCGAAGCAAAGCATTATAAAAGAGTGAAATATGAAAGACCGTTGGCCTTGGTTTTTGGAACCGAAGACAAAGGGCTCGATCCAAAATGGTTCAACAAAGCTCAGCAAATGGTCAAAATTCCTGTAAAATTTCCAATTGACTCTCTTAATTTATCGGTTTCGGCAGGAATTTTGATGTATCACTGTGGAGAACAATGATTTTGCCGTATAAAAACTTTCAAGTACCTTTAAGATACCAATGTTTGTCAGTGAAGAAATAGAGAACAAAGAGATAGCCAAGCAGTACAAGGAGCTGCTTCAAATCAGTTATCAAACCTTATCGAATGAGGATAAGAAGTTGATACGTTCTGCTTTTGACACCGCTGTTCACGCCCACCGCAATCAAAGGCGAAAATCGGGAGAGCCTTATGTTATCCATCCCATTAGTGTCGCTAAAATAGTTGCTCAGCAAATTGGTCTTGATGCCACCTCTATAGCGGCGGCCCTCCTTCATGACGTAGTTGAAGACACAGAATACAGTTTAGAAGATTTACAAAAGCTTTTTGGAAAGGATGTTGCTCGAATTGTTGAAGGTCTGACCAAAATTTCTAAGCTCAGTAAGGAAAACAATGCTTCTCTTCAGGCAGAAAATTTTAGAAAACTTTTGCTCACACTGAATGACGACATCAGAGTGATCATCATTAAAATTGCAGATCGATTGCACAATATGCAAACCTTGGATGCAATGGCTGAATACAAGCAGGTAAAGATCGCCTCAGAAACCCTTTACATATACGCCCCTCTGTCGCACCGCATTGGACTTTACAACATCAAAACGGAGCTGGAAGATTTGAGTTTTAAATACACCGAATCCGCCCGTTACGAATTGATAAAAAGTAAAATTGAAGACAGTAAAGAGGAACAAGACCATTACATCAAATCATTTTCGGAGATTGTTCAATTTGCTTTAGCAGAAGAAGGTTTGGATTATCAGATCAAAGGAAGGAGCAAATCCATTTTTTCGATCAATAACAAAATGACGAAACAAAACATTCCTTTTGAAAATGTTTTTGACAAGTTTGCCATCCGAATCATTTACAAATCCACCCTTAAGAACGAAAAGTTTTTGGCGTGGAAAATATACTCCATCATTACAGATCACTTTATCCCCAACCCTACCCGCCTTAGGGATTGGATCACCTCCCCAAAATCAAACGGATACGAAGCATTACACATCACGGTCATGGGGCCTGAAAACAAATGGGTAGAAGTACAAATTCGTTCTGAACGGATGAATGAAATTGCTGAAAAAGGCTATGCTGCGCATCACAAATACAAACACGGAGACCAAAAAGACATTGGTTTGGACTCTTGGTTAGACAAGCTTCAAGAGGTGCTTGAAAACAACACCGAAAACCCGGTAGATTTTGTTGAGAATTTTAAACTCAACCTGTATGCTAAAGAGATTTTTGTGTTTACTCCCACAGGTGACATCAAATCGCTTCCCAAGGGAGCCACTGCCCTGGATTTTGCATTCAGTATCCATACCGAAATTGGAATGAAAACCAGAGGAGCCCGAGTAAATGGTAAACTCGTGCCACTCAGTAGAGCCCTTAAAAGTGGAGAAAATGTTGAAATCATCACTTCAGAAAATATAAAACCTACCGCCAACTGGTTAGATTTTGTTGAAACTGCGAGGGCCAAATCCAAAATTAAATCCTCGCTCAATGAAGAAAAGAAAAGGATTGCTGAGGACGGAAGAGAAACGCTGAGAAGAAAATTAAAACAGCTCAAGATTACCCTCAATGATAAAACCATCTCACACATGTTGCGGCATTTTAATCTCAACAATAGTTTAGATTTGTTTTATCGTGTGGGCTTGGGTACCATCAACAACAAGCAACTCAAAGATTTTTCTTCTGATTTTAACAGCAGCTTTCTCAATTTCTTTAAAAAACGTATGCGGAAAAAAAATCCCGTGTATAAAAAAGACGAGAAGGAACAAATCACAGAGCATTTCGATAGCTTGGTTTTTGGAAAGGAAAATGAAAGCTTGAAACACAGTTTGGCCCCATGTTGTAGTCCCATACCGGGGGATGCTGTTTTTGGTTTTATCACCGTCAACGAAGGGGTAAAAGTCCATAAAAAAAATTGCTCTAATGCTTTATCACTCCAATCCAATTTTGCCTATAGAATCATAAAAGCGAAGTGGATTGACTCTTCCTCCGATGAGTTTACGGCCATCCTTAAACTCTCTGGGATTGACAATATGGGTATTGTGAGTGAGGTCACTCAATCGATTTCCAACCACATGAATGTCAATATCATCAAGCTGAGTTTTGACAGTGAAGATGGTATTTTTAATGGATTAATTGCGGTGAGTGTAAAAAACAATACCATTCTCAACCGTTTGGTTAACAACCTTTTGAAGGTGAAAGGTGTAGATAAAGTGCTGAGAGAATAATTTAAGACCTATATTTGTACGGATGGAAAAAACTAAATCCAATCAGGAAATTGTAAAAGAGGTTTTCGTAAACTTCCTGAACCAGCATGCACACCGAAAAACGCCTGAGCGTTTTGCCATATTATTTGAAATCTATGACAGTGATGAACACTTTGATATTGAATCCTTGTACATCACCATGAAAAATAAAAATTACAGAGTCAGTAGAGCGACGCTATACAATACCATTGAACTTCTGTTGGAATGTGGATTGGTGAGAAAACACCAGTTTGGAAAAAACCAAGCTCAGTATGAAAAGTCCTATTTTGACCGACAACACGACCATATTATTCTCACAGACTCAGGAGAAGTCAAAGAGTTTTGTGATCCCCGAATCCAAAACATAAAGAAAACAATAGAGGAAATATTCGATATTGATATCCACAACCATTCTCTTTATTTTTACGGCACAAAAAAAAAGAGTAAATCCATAATATAATATGTCCGTAGACTTACTGTTAGGTCTCCAATGGGGAGATGAAGGCAAAGGCAAAATCGTTGATGTCTTAACCGAATCCTATGATATAATTGCACGTTTCCAAGGGGGACCCAATGCGGGTCATACCCTTGAATTTGAAGGCATAAAACACGTATTACACACCATTCCCTCTGGGATATTTCATCCCAGCGCCATCAATTTGATTGGGAATGGAGTGGTGATCGATCCTGTGATATTTGAAAAAGAATTGGAAAACCTTTCCCCTTACCAAATTGATTTTTCAAACAAATTATTGATTTCAAAAAAGGCACATTTAATCCTCCCTACTCATCGCTTGCTGGATGCGGCATCCGAAGCCTCCAAAGGAAAAGCCAAAATAGGTTCAACCCTCAAAGGC
>JAURMQ010000113.1 GCA_030830625.1 Flavobacteriaceae bacterium | reverse complement strand
TTTAGACAATATATTTTCCCCTAAAAATATAAATAAGCCATTAAAAGGCGCTGAAAACAACAGCTAAAAACAGTCTATAAAATATAATAAATACACAACAAAAAATTAAACTAATTTGTGAGAAAAGTAGTTTAATAACCTTATTTACAGTTAATTATAAACAATAAGCTTACTTGCTGTCAAGAGGAACGAAAAAGGCTACTTGATCCTTTAAGCGTTCTATAACCATATTCATCATACGCTTGTTAATAGCGGAAGAATGAAGGGCGTAATCTTTGTATTCTTCGACGGTAAAGTGTCCCATAATGATTCCCATTAATGCATTTCTAAACTTCTGGTCTTTGCTAATGGTATTCTCAATATAGGCCAATCGCTTTTCCAGAGAAAGCTCAAAAAAAACACCTTTATGTTTTATTATATAGTTTTGAAAAACCACAAGCAAAAGAGGATTTTGAAGTTTTAATATCGGACGAAGTGTGTTGTTTTGGAATTTTTCTTCATCCCCCATATGCTCAAAGGATTTTGTGTTCCCCATTTGAGGGCGAATACGCCTGATGTCATTGGGCCTATCATTCATAAGCTATACAAAATCTAAAATTAAATACTCAGTGATGAGTTTTAACTGCCAATAGAATCGATTGTGAACAGGTTTATCAACACTTATGAGAACCCATGAAAAAAAGGGTTGGGTTGATTTTTTTTCACGAGAATTAGGTTGTAAAGTGTGATCTAAATTATAAATTTACAATTAAGTAAAATTAGATTTCTAACGACCCCAATACGCTTACTTATCATTTAAGAATTTACTACTTAACTGCTTATGACTGAAAAACAGCAAGAAATATTCAAGAGTGCTTTAAAATTATTTGCAAAGCAGGGCTATCAAGCCACATCCACCCGTACCATTTCCCAAGAAGCAGGGGTTTCTGAGGGACTTATTTTTAGACACTTTAAAAACAAGGAGGGGCTTTTAAAAAGCATATTGCAAGAAGGACAAAAAAAGCTTAAAAAGATGATTCAACCCATCGATAACTTAACCCATCCAAAAGTGATTCTCAAACACGTGATCAGTTTACCTTTCAACATTACAAAGGATCAAAAAGACTTTTGGAGGGTATTTTACAGCCTAAGGAGGCAAATGAATCTTGATTTTATTTTTTTTGATCAATTGATCAAGAAGGTTAAATCGGCATTTAAAGCCATGGATTTTTCTGATTATATTTCTGAATCCGAGGCTTTTATGATGATTTGGGATGGAGCAATGGTCTATGTTTTGCTTAACAATCCAAAAAATTCTTATATTATTTATGAAAATTTACTCCAAAAATTTGACCTATAATCCATTTATCTATTGGTTTCTATGTGTTGAGCCCGTGAAATTACAAATCATCTATAATTAATATTATGTAAAATAGAAATATTGAAATATCTACTATCTTTGTAAAAAAAAAATATGTTAAAAAAAATCTTAGTCGTCCTGTTTGTCCTTATAATGATAGGCGTTGCCTATTTTTCTTATAGTCTATGGATCAACCCTAAAAGTCCGGCAAGCACAGCCATATATACGAGCGAAACCTTAAATATAGAAGTGGCTTACAATCGTCCCTATAAACGCGGTCGTTTGATTTTTGGTACCCAAGAACAAAATGCCTTATTAGAATACGGTAAATATTGGCGTTTGGGAGCAAATGCTCCCACCACCATCAAAATGGATCGAGATGTGCTCTTTGCTGGAAATGAATTAAAGGCCGGAAAATACCGCTTGTATGCAATTCCTTATGACAATCGTTGGGAATTGTTTGTCAATACCGAAATGGGTTTACTGGGGTATTCACCACCGGATAAAGCTCATGACCTTTTTTCTGTGTCTGTCCCATTGACTAGCCCCCTCAGCCCGATGGAACAATTTACCATTTCATTTGAAAACACCAACATGGGGGTGGAAATGATCATGCAATGGGACAATCATAAAATAAGCATTCCGATTCAATAAATGAAAAAACGGCTTTTGCTTAGCTTTAAAAACGTTCTTCGTCTCACATTTTTTATCCTTTTTACGGGGGGTATCACCTACTATACCATAGACAAAATACAAGTAAAAAACAATGTGATGGATATTGAGACCTACAGTCCAAAATCCACACTTAGAGTACCCGAGCACTTTCCTACCCGTTCCAAATTTCCTTTTGTTGATGTCCACAATCATCAATTTGACATGCCGGTAAAGGACTTAAACAAGTTGGTGACCGAAATGGACAGTCTCAATATGGCTTTTATGATCAACCTCAGTGGTTTTCGTGGAATCTACCTAAGGAAGTCTTTGAAAAACATTAAAGAAAACGCTCCCAACCGTTTTGGGCTTTTTTTGAATATCGATTTTGAAACCCTTGATGACCCTGATTTCGCTGCTCATACTACCGCACTTATTGCCGATGCAGTGGCACAAGGAGTCATGGGGTTAAAAGTATATAAATCCCTTGGTTTGACTGATACCGATGCCCAAGGCAATAGGATTGCTGTCAATGACCCCAGGTTGTTTCCTGTTTGGAAAGCTTGTGGTGATCACAAAATTCCTGTACTGATTCATACTGGAGAACCTGCCTCCTTTTGGATGCCCAAAGATAAATACAACGAAAGGTGGTTGGAATTACGACAAAAACCCAGTCGATACCGTGATCCTGCTGCCTACCCTTCTTTTGAGGAGGTAATTGCAGAGCAACACGATGTTTTTAAAAAACACCCAGGTACTGTATTTATAAACGCGCATCTGGGTTGGATGGGGAATGATTTGGATCGTCTGAGCGAACACTTAATCAGCCACCCCAATGTGCATACCGAAATTGGAGCCGTATTGGCAGAGCTCGGACGACAGCCTAAACGCGCGAGACAATTTTTTGTCGACTTTCAAGACCGAATACTTTTTGGCAAAGACAGCTATAAAGTAAGTGAGTACTATACGTACTTCAGAGTCTTAGAAACCGGTGATGAATATTTTGATTATTACCGCAAACGTCATGCCCATTGGAAATTATACGGTATGTCTCTGCCCGACAGCATACTGAAAAAAGTGTACTATAAAAATGCACTCAAGTTATTTCCTCAATTGGATCCCGAATTATTTCCATAATTTTGATAGCACACCTCACTCATGTCCTCTAAAAAATTAAATAGCCTGTCTGATTTAGCCCATATCAAGTTTGATAAACTTGCGCCGGATCAACCGGAACCTCACTTTGAGGAGGGCCATTCGGCAAAAGTGCAAACCTTAGAATGTCATTTCAGCAAAAAAGGACGAGCGGGTAAAGTCGTTACGTTGATAAAAGGATTTGAAGGAGATCAGCAAGCTTTAAAGGATTTGTCTAAAATCCTAAAAAAAACGGTCAATGCGGGGGGTACGGTAAAAAACCAAGAGATTCTCATCCAAGGAAATTACAGAGATAAAATCATTGAAAAGCTTCAAGAAATGGGGCATAAAGTCATTCGGATTGGAGGCTGAATTATAAATTCCAATCTACCGCTTCCTTTCCTTTTAGGATTAAATAATTATTTGCTTTGCTGAAATGACCATTGCCAAACCAATACCCTCTATTGGCACTCAATGGCGAAGGGTGTCCAGAGGTCAATACAGCGTGTTTTTGATCGTCAATTATTTTTAATTTTTGTTGGGCGTAATTGCCCCACAGTAAAAATACAAGGCCTTCGAATTGCTCGGAGAGTATTTGGATTACTTGGTCTGTAAATTTCTCCCACCCCCTGCCCTGATGATTCCCTGCTTTATGAGCTTGAACGGTCAAGCATGCATTGAGCAATAAAACCCCCTGCTTTGACCAAGGACTAAGATCCCCATGGGTTGGGTAAGGTATTTGCAAATCATTTTCTAATTCTTTGAAAATATTGATCAATGAGGGCGGATGTGGAATGCCCTGAGGTACCGAAAAACATAAACCATGTGCTTGTCCTGGACCGTGGTAGGGATCCTGTCCTAAAATGACCACTTTTGTTTTTTCGGGTGGACAAAGATCGAACGCATTAAAAATCAATTGGGCAGGAGGAAAACATTGCGAAGTCTCATAGGCCATTTTGATAAAATCCATGAGGTTTTGAAAAGATGCCGTCTCAAAAGTATCCTGTAATATATTTTCCCATTGAGGATGTATCCTTACCGCCATGATTTCTTAATTTTGTCTTGCTAATTTAGAAAAATAGATGGGGCACATCCCAAAAAAAACATTAGAGGATTTAGAGTTTAATCGGGTAACCGAACAAATAACTGATTTTGCCATTACTCCTATGGGTAAAAAGGCTTGTCTGAGTTTGACTCCCTTAGAAGATCAAAAAACACTACTCAAAGAATTGCTTTCTGTTTCGGAGTATTTGGCTTCTTTTGAGAACGACAATAGAATACCCAATCATGGTTTTGAAGACCTTTCACCTGCTTTTCAAATGTTGAAAATCGAAAACAGCGTCTTAGAAATCAATGTGTTTAGGAATATTGCTGCTGCCTCCCAAACGGTGAATACCCTTCTTAAATTTTTGAATAAATTCAAAACTTACTACCCCTCCCTTCACCAAGTGGGGAGTGAGATAGAGATCAATTCGGAACTCAAAAAAGAAATCGATAATGTAATCGATCGGTTTGGAGAAATACGAGACAATGCATCAGAGCATCTTTATAGCTTAAGAAAACAAATACAGGCTTTGAAAGGTAAAATTGCTCAAAGTTTTAATAAAGCCCTCTCCCATTACCAAAATTTAGATTATTTGGATGACATCCGCGAATCTGTGGTTGAAAATAAAAGGGTGTTGGCCGTAAAGGCCATGCACCGAAGAAAGGTTAAAGGGGGTATTTTGGGCAGTTCCAAAACGGGAAGTATCGTTTTTATTGAACCCGAAGCTACTTTAAATTTTTCCAGAGAGCTCCAAAATACGGTATTTGAGGAAAGTGAAGAAATCAAAAAGATACTGAGTCAACTCACGGACTACCTCCGCCCCAGCTTGAACTTAATCAAACAATATCAAAATTATTTAATTCATATCGACACCTTTTTTGCCCGTGCTCGTTACGCTCAGGTGATTAATGCTTTACTTCCTGTATTTTCTGAAACACAAGAACTAGAATTAATAAATGCCTACCACCCTCTTCTCTATCGCGCCCATCTTTTGGAAAATAAAAAAACCTTTCCTCAAGACATACATATTCATCCAGCCAGCAGAATCATCGTTATCTCAGGACCCAATGCTGGAGGCAAAAGTATTACGCTTAAAACCGTAGGGCTCCTGCAGTTGATGCTTCAAAGTGGAATTTTGATTCCTGTGCACGAAAAGAGCAGAGTGTGTTGGTTTGATACTATTCTTACTGATATAGGTGACAATCAGTCCATAGAAAATCACTTGAGCACCTATTCCTATCGTTTAAAGAACATGAAAAACTTTCTAAGAAAATGCGACGACAAAACGCTTTTTTTAATCGATGAGTTTGGAACTGGATCTGATCCCGAATTGGGAGGGGCTTTGGCCGAAGTCATTTTGGAGGACTTTTATGAACGAAAATCATTTGGTTTGATCACCACTCATTATGCCAACCTAAAACTTTTGGCCGATGAACAAGCTGCAATGGCAAATGCCAATATGCAATTTGACAACAGAACGCTGGAGCCGGTTTTTAAATTGATTTTGGGTGAAGCAGGAAGTTCTTTCACCTTTGAAGTAGCCCAAAAAAACGGAATTCCCTTTAGCCTTATCAACCGGGCTAAAAAGAAAATTGAAGGGGGGAAAGTTCGCTTTGATGCCACCATTGCAAGAATGCAAAAAGAGCGCCATCAAATGGCCAAAACCGGTAAATCATTAAAAGAAAAAGAAAGTAAATTTGAGAATGAATCGGAACGCTTGGAACAACTCAACGATAAATTAAAATCAAAACTGATAAACTATCAAGAGTTGTTTGATCACAATCAACGCATGATCGTTTTAGGGAATAAATTGAATGAGCTTGCAGAACGTTTTTTTCAAAACAACAAAAAAAGACCTTTAGTTGCGGACTTGTTAAGGTTGGTGGAGTCGGAAAATGCTAAAAGAAAACGCAAGTCGGCTGCTCAGACCCAAAAAGAGCGGGAAATAAAGAAAGAAGTGGTTAAGGAAGTCAATAAAAAATTGGTCAAGATTCGAAAGGAAAAAAAGGAAAAGAAGACCCAAGAACTTCCCCCTAAACCCAAGCCAGAGGTAGTCCTAAAGGTAGGAGACAAAGTGAGATTACTCGAAAGTAAATCGGTGGGCAGTATTGATTCTATCGAAAAACAAAAAGCGATTGTGAATTATGGTTTATTTACCACACAAGTGAGTTTGGATCAATTGGAGATTGCCAACTGATCCCTTATTTTTCAGGATAATGATCGTTCCATTTTTTTTCTTTGGGGTGATCACGGAGTTTACCAATAGATTTTGCTACCATTAGGGAAACGGAGGCATCTCCCGTTACATTTATCACTGTCCTACACATATCAAGAGGGCGATCAATGGCGAAAATTAATGCTAACCCGGCTTCCGGAATTCCCGCTTGCCCCAAAACAATAACCAACATGACCATTCCAGCACCTGGGACTGCCGCAGCTCCTATAGAGGCCAATGTGGCTGTAAGAATAATTCCTAATTGGGTGCCTAGGCTCAAGTCCATCCCAAAAGCCTGTGCAATGAATACCGCTGCTACGGCTTGATATAAACTCGTTCCATCCATATTGATTGTAGCTCCAATAGGCAATACAAAACTGGCTACTT
>JAURMQ010000112.1 GCA_030830625.1 Flavobacteriaceae bacterium | reverse complement strand
TAAAGGAAATAGTGAGACTACTGTAGATAAAGTCCAGTTTATAAGAATTGAAGAGCTCAAACCAAAAATAGACGAGCTCTTAGAAAATTCAGAATATAAAGACTTTAGCAATCAGTTTTACAACCTCTTTTTCGAAATTATTCAACCCAACATTTCATTGGATGAAAAATTTACTACCAATGCATTAAACGAATCTTTAGACAATATTTCGGTTTACCGTGATTTTGTGCAAGAAAATGCGATCATCATCTCACAGGGTGAGGTAGTTGAAGGTGAAAAATTGCAAATGTTGCGCTCTCTAAAAGAAGAGTACTCCTCTCAGTTGTGGAATGAGCTGAGTTATTATTGGATCATCTTTGGGTATACCATTTTGGTAGTATTAACCTTTATGTCCCTGATTTTGTTCATCAATAATTACCGTCCTTCAATTTTTGACGACAACAAGGGGATTACCTTTATTTTCCTCACTATGGTAGGAATGATTGCTCTTACCACCATAATCATAAATTTTGATGTTAATATTCTTTATGCTGTCCCCATTTGTATCCTACCACTGATTCTAAAAACATTTTTTGATGCCCGTTTAGGGTTATTTACTCATGTGATAACGGTTCTTAATTTAGGCTTTGTCGTACCCAACAGCTTTGAGTTTGTTTTTTTACAAATGATGGCCGGTATCGTAACGATTTTATCGACTACCCAGCTTCAAAATCGCGCCAATCTGTTCATAACCGTTGGGAGAATTGTTTTGGTTTATTTGGTGGGTTATGTCGCATTTACGATCATTCATGAGGGCAGTATTTCCAAATTAGACTTTTTGGTCATTGGATTATTTTTACTCAACGGTCTTTTAACCCTGTTTGCTCAACCTTTGATCTACCTTTTTGAACGCTTGTTTAAATTGGTTTCGGACGTATCACTTCTCGAACTTTCCGACACCAATTCCAAATTGCTGAAAGAATTATCCAACCGAGCTCCAGGGACATTCCACCACTCCCTTCAGGTGGCTAACTTGGCTGAAACTGCTGCCGACGAGATTGGCGCCAATACCCTTTTGGTGAGGGTAGGAGCCTTATATCATGATATCGGAAAAATGAATGCCCCTACCTATTTTTCAGAAAATCAAACCGGAAGTGTTTCGCCTCATGAGGAAATGCCTCCAGATCAAAGTGCCAAAATCATTGTAGGTCATGTTGCCGAAGGTATTGAATTGGCCAAAAAATCAAAACTCCCCGATCGAGTTATAGATTTTATCCGAACACATCACGGAGATTCCTTGGTTTACTATTTTTACAAAAAAGCTCAAGAATTGGATGAGGATGTAGATGAAAAAGATTTTCGCTACCGCGGTCCAAAACCTTTCTCGAAGGAAACGGCCATATTAATGATGGCTGATGCTGTAGAGGCGGCCTCTAAAAGCCTCAGAGAGCCCAACGTCGATAAAATTCAACAATTTGTAAATACAATCATCAACAAACAAATAGACGAAAAACAATTTAATGATTGTAATATCACCCTTTCGGAGATAGAAACGGTCAAAAAAGTTTTATCAAAAAAATTAATCAACATCTATCATCTCAGGGTAGAATACCCCGAATAAAGCCTTTTAAATTTAAATAAAACTATTGTTTTGTTGATTCATAAGAATTACATTTGCATTCCCATTACAGGAGAGGTGCCAGAGTGGTAATGGAGCAGATTGCTAATCTGTCAACGGGTAACCGTTGCCAGGGTTCGAATCCCTGTCTCTCCGCAAAATACTTTTACCCCCTCTTTTATTGAGGGGGTTTTTTTTAGGACGACTCTATGTTTTTAGGGCTGAAAATCAGACCCAAAAAAAAAGGATTGAACTATAATTCTTTTCATTCAACGAAATTGAGTTTTCAGGACGAAACCTTTTCTTAAGGGATAATATTAAATTTTTATTTATATATAATTATAGTAAATAATTTAAAAACAATTCTTCCGAACTGCAATATATTCAAGGTTGAAAGACATGAAAAAAAAATTTAGACCTTATGGCTAAAGATTTTATTCTTCTCTACTCTCCCATTGTAAAATTTTTACTAAAAAAAATAAGTTGAGGCACTAATATGCATAAAACACTATTAATTTCTTTAGGTAAGAATTAAGTTTTATAACATAATATTTAACAAAAAAGAATATATTTGGAGTTTAAATTTTTATTAAATGAAAAACAACAAAAACAATTACTACCCTTTTATAAGAGGTTGTAATAAGCTATGTATTAGGGTTTATTTGGCTTTTTCTATTGCATTGGTTCCTCTAATAGAGGCCTATGCATTTCCTGAAATTCGATTGGATTCTGAATCTCAATCCGCCATTCAAAAAACCATCAATGGTAAAGTTACGGATGCCGACGGAGTTCCGCTTCCGGGAGCTAATATCATTGAAAAAGGAACTTCTAACGGAGTTCAAACTGATTTTGATGGAAACTATTCCATTGGTGTAAGTAGCGAAAATTCTATTTTGGTCGTTTCATTTGTTGGTTTTGTGAACCAAGAAATTACAGTAGGCAGTCAAAATAGTATTGCAATTCAATTGGAATCAGACGCTGAAAGTTTGGATGAAGTTGTGGTAACAGGTTATGGAACCCAAAGAAAGTCTGATGTGACGGGTGCAATCAGCTCCATAAAAAGTGAAGACTTCAATCGAGGAGTAGTTGCCAATCCTGGACAACTTTTACAAGGTAAAATATCGGGTGTAAATGTAACGGCTACCAGTGGTGAACCCGGAGCAGCTCAAAATATTATTATCCGAGGTATTGGAAGTTTAAGATCTGGAACTACACCCCTTTTTGTGGTAGATGGTTTTATTATAGACAACAGTTCGGTGGGGGTAACCAATCCATTGAATTTTATTAATCCACAAGATATTGCTTCAATAGATGTATTGAAAGATGCTTCGGCTGCTGCCATTTACGGTGCTCGTGCAGCAAATGGTGTAATTGTGATTACGACCAAAAAAGGAACCTTAGGCAAAACAGAAATGAATTTTTCGGTGTCTACTGCGATGTCTAACATATCCAACAACATAGACGTTTTTAGTGCTGCAGAATTCAGAAAAAAAGTGCCCTCTGTAGGAGGTACACTTTTTGATGGAGGAGGAAATACCAATTGGCAAGACGAAGTCATGAGAACTGGAATTTCCAAAAATATCAATTTCTCAATGAGTGGAAGTATGAACGAAAAGTTCTCCTATTACACTTCCCTAGGGGTGGATGATCAATCCGGTATATTCAACAACAGTGACCTGAAAAGGTATTCAGGTAGATTGAATCTCAACCAAAAAGCTTGGGAAGGTCGATTGAATATTGACATGAATTTGACCGCGACTAGAAATATCAACAATAGACCCGATATTGGTGCCTCTGTTGTTGATATGTTGCAACTCAACCCAACCATTCCCGTTTATACCAACGGAGTGCCAACCGCTCTATTAGAACGATTGAATCCCATCGTTAGAAATCAGATTTATACCAATGAAATTGTAAATAATAGAATATTGGCAAACTTTGCTCCTTCCTTAGAAATTATAGAGGGGCTAACCTATAAACTGAATATTGGGGTAGATTATTCTTCAACCAATCAAGACAGATTTTCTCAACCCTATGCTCAACTCGAAGGAAGTGAAGACGGTTCCTTATACAATAGGTTTACTTTGAACAGCAACAACTTGATCGAAAATACCTTAACCTATAATTTGACTCGAGGGGATCATAATCTAATATTTTTGTTAGGTCACTCCTATCAAGAGGCTAGTTACAGTCACAAAATATACGAATCTCAAGGTTTTGCTAACAACGGTATCGAACCCCGCTATCAAGATCAGATCAGTTCAGATGTACTCCCCACTACACTTGATGGTAGTGCATTCATCAATGAACAACAATCTTATTTTGGAAGGGTTAACTACGGCTTTGATAACAAATACTTAGTAACAGCTACACTCAGAGCAGATGGTTCTTCTCGGTTTGGAGCCAATAATAAATATGGTTACTTTCCCTCTATTGCATTGGGTTGGAATCTAACAAATGAAGATTTTATGTCGGACAACGAAACTTTTTCTAATGTGAAACTTAGAGCAAGTTGGGGCCAAACTGGAAACCAGGACGGTATTCCAAGCAAGGTGAGTTTGGCAAGTTACAAGGATTCGAAGGGGGACAACGATACCTATCCCCTCAACGGAACAGAATCCTCCATCGATGATTATCCCTTTGGAACCGTTCCGGTGAGAACTCCTAACCCTAATCTTCAATGGGAAGTTTCTACACAATTCAATATTGGAGTTGATTTTGCTGCTTTTGACAGCAAATTGTCAGGAACCATAGATTATTTTAATAAGGTGGCTACCGATGTGGTGTTATTTGCTACCAAAATTGATCCCATTCAGCCTACCGAATCCAACTGGACTAATATCCAGAATATGGAGATTCATAACAAAGGGATTGAGATTGCCTTAAATTATAATGGCAGTTTGGGAAGTAATATTACGTACGACATTGGAGGAAATATTTCTTCGATAGACAACAAAGTTTCCAATTCGCCATTTGAAATTTTAACAACGGGTGCTGCTACTGGAGCCGGTCAGACCGGAGCGACCATTAACGGATACATGAATGGACAGCCCATCGGAACCTTCTACATGAAAGAGTTTACGGGAATTGGTGCGGATGGATTAAGTCAATACAGAGATATTGTAGCCGACGGAGAATCATTGGATAATGATAGAGCTCCAATGGGAACCGCCCTACCCAATATGATTTATGCTTTCTATCTCAATTTGAATTACAACAAGTTTGATTTAGGATTAAATTTCAATGGAGTGTCTGGAAACAAAATTTTCAATCACACCAAGATGTCACTATTCAGCACAAGTCAGTTGGGAAGAAACCTTAATACTACTGATTTTGCTACACTTTATCCCAATGAAAGCAATAGTAATGCGAATGAGGTCTCTACAAGGTATTTGGAAGATGGAAGTTATTTACGTTTAAATAATGCTACTTTAGGATATGCCTTAGACCCTCAAACCATTGGTTTAGGAAATTTAGTGCAGAACATTAGATTGAGTTTAACAGGTCAGAACTTATTTGTGATAACCGATTATTCTGGTTTTGATCCAGAAGTTAATACCGGTAGTGATATTGGGGGTATTCAGACATTTGGAATAGACCGATTTACTTATCCTATGCCCAGAACAATTTTATTTGGATTAAATGCTTCGTTCTAATTTAAAAACTACTAAAATGAAAAACAAAATAAAATTTTTAATATTCGCTTTAACTCCACTGTATATTTTCAATTGTACTGACTTGGAGGAACAAAGGTTAGACGAAGCCGCATTTGGAGAGCAAGCCGAAACAATTTCGGGGGCTATAGCACCAGCCTATGGCTACCTCTCTTGGACTTGGAGGCATACTAACTATTATGGTTTACAATTAATTGCATCGGATGAGGCCATTCTTCCTTATCGTGGTGGAACCGATTGGTACGATGGTGGGAAGTTTTTGGCAACTCATAAACACACCATTACCCCCTCCAATAGTTTGGTAAGGGATGCTTGGAACCAAATTACGACCAACCTTTCCAGAACATTATCTGCTATAGAGGTATTAACTCCTTTATCGGAAGAGGGAAATACGGAAGCCACAGGTGCTTTATACGAAATGATCGCCCTCAGAGGGTATCTTAACTTGTTGATGTTAGATGGATGGGGAATGGTACTCAAGAAAGAATCTTCTGGAGATTTGTCTTCGGTTTTAAAAGGTCAAGATGCCATTGATAATATTGAAAATGATTTTTCTTCTGTTGTCAATAAAATAAACACAAACAGATCTCCTGGAAGGATTTCACAAGCTGCTGTTTGGGGATTTTTGGCAAGATTACATTTAAATGCCGCTGTATATCGGGATCCCTACGGAACCCCGAGTTTTACTCCTGAAGACATGAGTAAAGTAACGGAATACACCACCAACCTCATTAATTCTAATAAATTCTCTTTGTCTTCGGAATATTTTGAACTTTTTAATGATGGGAATAATACCAACTCCGAAATAATTTTCTCCCTCGACCAAAGAGGGGTGTTAAAATTAGAGCATTCAAGATGGGCTTATTGGTCGTTGGCGGGTTCATGGTTTCCAAGACCTGAATTTCCAAGTGCTGACGGAACAGATGGTCCTTCAATCACTTCCGATTTTTATCAAACATGGGTAGACGCTTACGGAAATATTGACCCAGCCGATGCCGATGCAAGATTTTATCAAAAAAACATTCAAATCCCTGCCGATGTAATGGCTGATTTTGAAGGTCGTTCCAATCTTTTGGATTCCGAAACAGAAAACAGTTATTACTGTGTTGAACCCAATGATTTTGAAATCGATCGTGGAATCATTCGAGGCGTTTTGTGGGGACCCAGAAAAGGGAGTGACGGAAAGTTCGAAACCTGTGAAAGCGGTGTAAAAATAATGCCTGTAAAGCAAAGAAAGGGAAATGGACCCGACAGAGATGTCGGTTATGTTAACCATACCAAAATGGTTGATTTTACAAACGAAGGATCTTATCACAATACCGGATATAGAGTATCCAAGTATCAGTTTAGTAGAACCTCTCCCAATGCAAATAATTTCAGTAGTGTGGATTTAGTTCTCATGAGATTGGCCGAAATTTATTTGATGCGTGCTGAGGCAAAATTAAGAAGCGGAGATAGTGCTGCTGCCCTTACCGATGTAAATACTGTTAGAGCGTCGAGGAATGCACGGCCCGCTCAAACTCCCGCTCCTTTGTCTTCTGTAGATTTAGAGTCAATATACCGTGAGCGTGGATTTGAATTGTACTGGGAAGGATACAGACGTACCGACCAGATCCGCTTTGGTAAGTACGAAGATTCTTGGACAGAAAAAACAGATTCGGATGTGAATAATAGATTATTCCCTATTCCACAGAGTGCAGTCGATGCTGCATCTGGAATTGATGGCTTCTTAGAGCAAAATAAAGGGTATTAATTAATACGTCTTTTTTTAAAGAACAAAAAAGCAGGTATTTTACCTGCTTTTTTTGTTTTCTAATTCTTTAAAAATCATCCCCATTAAAATTTAAACCATGCTCCAAATCCAGTACCCTAACCAAACGACCAACAGGCCAACTCCCCCTTGTATGAGTGTGCCAAGCGTATGTGTTTTATAGGCTGTTTTTATATCCATACCACTCATTTGAGTTACAATCCAGAAATAAGAATCATTGGCATGTGATACAGTCATGGAACCTACGCCAAGAGACATAATTGCCCAAACCTTGCCCATCTCAGAGTCTAATCCCAATAAAGGAAGAATTGGGAAAATCAAGGATGAAGTGGTAATGATAGCAATGGTAGAAGACCCCTGAGCGGTTTTTAGTAGGGCAGCGATTAAAAAAGGAATTAAAATTCCTAAGTTGTCGGTCGAGCTGATCCATTCAGCATAATCTTTTAACGGAATCGTTTGAATGATCCCTCCCAAAGCGCCTCCCATCCCTGTGATGATCAATATAGGTGCTGCTTGCTCGATTCCCCTTTTTACAGCATCATTCAAAAATTTTTTTCTTTGGAACTTAACCAAACTAAAAGAAAATAGCATTCCAATTCCTAAAGCTATGGTAGGTTGAGTGACAAATAAAAGCCAGTCTAAGCCCAGTAGATTTTCAGGTAACAATTTGATCATGCTTCCCAAACACATCAGTACAATGGGCACCAATAGGGGAAGCACAGCTTTAAAAAAAGAGGGCATTTTTTCTTCCTTTTTACGGCTTTCTATTGTTTCATGGACAATCTCCTCATAGGGGTATTTTTGAGTCAAATACTGACCATATCTCCCCCCAACAAGGATAAGTATAAAGGCCACAACAGCTCCCATTCCAATAAGTAATACCAAATTCTCCAACTCTAAGTTTGCAGCTGCAGCTAAAGGTCCAGGTGTGGGGGGAACAAGTACATGAGGGGCAAAGAGTCCTGTTGACAATGCAACAGTTAGGCCTACGAGTGGGGTTTTTGTTTGTTGAGAAAGAGTTTTATTGAGCTGAGATAAAATGACAAATGCTGCATCACAAAATACAGGGATAGAAACCAAATATCCAATACTACTGATGGCATAGGGAAGTGGTAATCGGTTCATGGTTTTTAAAACCCTATGGGCTATAGAAAGGGTGGCACCGGATTCCTCCATAGCAATCCCGATAACCGTTCCAAAAACAATTAATATCCCAATTTTTTCAATGATTTTTCCAAAGCCAACTTGAATAAGACTCAAAGATTCCATTGGCGACAAACCCAGGAGTAAGGATAAGAATAAAGCTGCTGTAAAGAGTACCAAAAAAGGGTGAAGTTTTGTCAGTGACGTTCCAAGTACGATCCACGTAATTGTGATCATAATACACACTAAGGAGAATATCATATTTTTTGATTTTTTAGGATTAAGAGTTCTTTTTTCAATGCATACTCCAAATGATATCGAGCGTTTTGAAGAGCGTCTTTGCGAGTCATCCCGGGTGGTGTACAGTCTATAATTTTACAATGAGGAAAGCCATTGAGCGTTTTAAGTTTTGCTTTACCGACTACAATTAGAGTGGGGGTTTGTTTTTTCTTTGTAAGTGAAGCTACTTTAATGGGTAGTTTTCCAAAAAGGCTTTGCCGGTCAAAGGACCCCTCTCCAGTAAGAATCAAGTCCATTTTTTGAATTGTAGCTTCCAATTCAGTTTTTTGGGCCAATAGGTCAAATCCATTTTCCAATCGAGCCCCCAGCAAGGCATACAATCCTGCGCTTACCCCTCCGGCGGCTCCACCTCCCTTTAGAGTACTTATATCAACTCCAAATTGTTTTTGAACGACCTCTGCAAAGCGAAGGGCACCTTTTTCAAGCCGATCGATGTCTTCAGGAGAACCCCCTTTTTGTTTGGCATAGGTGTGTGCGCTACCCTTTTTACCCAAAAGAGGGTTTTGAACATCACAAGCAATAATCCATTCGCATTCAAGTGTCTTCGAATTTAGAGGCTTTAGGTCGATTGTATGTAATCGATACAATTCGCCTCCCACTGCAGGGAGTTCTTGCCCCTCTTCATCAAGAAAACGTCCTCCCAAAGCCGAAATAATTCCGGTTCCTAAATCTTGAGTGGCAC
>JAURMQ010000111.1 GCA_030830625.1 Flavobacteriaceae bacterium | reverse complement strand
CGCGGATTACTTTTTCAAAAATATAGAGCCTACCAGCAGGGAACTGAATCATGAGTACCTCAACCTAAGAAAAAAATTAACCGAAGCAATCGATCCCATTCCTGAATTGATGATCATGGGAGACCTGAAAAACCCTCGACCTACTTATGTGCTCAACAGGGGGGTTTACGATGACTTAGGGGAAGAAGTTTTTCCCAATACACCAGAATTCATCTTAAAATTTGACGAAAAACTGTCCAAAAATAGACTGGGATTAGCTCAATGGCTTTTTGATCCTAAAAATCCCCTTACGGCAAGGGTTTTTGTAAACAGAATTTGGCAAATGCACTTTGGCAAAGGACTGGTGCCCTCCTCCGATGATCTTGGAAACCAAGGACGGCTTCCCAGTCATCCTCAACTTCTGGATTGGCTTTCCATCTATTTTATGGAGAACAATTGGGACATCAAAAAACTCCACAAGAAAATTTTAAGTTCTGCGACTTTCCAACAAGAATCAAAAATAAGAGAAGATTTGACAACTATTGATCCCGAAAATTTTCTTTTGGCAAGGGGCCCGGCTTATCGAATGTCTGCCGAAATGATTCGTGACCATGCACTCCAAGTGAGTGGACTTTTGGTGCCCAAAATAGGAGGAAAAAGTGTTTATCCTTACCAACCGGAGGGGCTTTGGAATTTGAGTGATAAAAAATGGAGATACCGATACCAACACGAAAAAGGAGAGGGATTGTATAGACGCAGCCTATATACTTTTTGGAAACGATCGGCTCCTCCTCCCTCTATGCTTATTTTTGATACCCCCAATCGGGATCTTTGCTCGGTCAAAAGAACGTTGACCAGTAGTCCCCTTCAAGCCTTATTGTTGTTAAACGACCCCCAATTTATTGAAGCAGCTCGAGCGATGGCCGAAAATGCTATTTTATCATCAAACAAAAGTATAGACAAAAAATTAAGTATCATTTTCAGAAAAATTACCGGAAGAATCATAAAAGATAAGGAATTGGAGACCCTTAAAAGATTTTATGTTGAGGAAAAAGAAAAATTCTCTCAAAACCCAAGCAAAGCAATGGCTTACCTCCAGACAGGAGAAAAACCATTGAACCCCAAGGCGGGAATCGTCAACACTGCAGCTCTGGCCACGGTAATCAGTGGATTAATGAACACGGCCGAGGCCATAACCATAAATTAATTTTTCCTAATAATGGATGATTTTTTAAAACATAATAAATACGGTACCTCGAGAAGGGATTTTTTGAAAAAGTCATCTCTGGGATTCGGGGCTATTGCGTTGACCTCCCTCTTGAATCCTCCTTTTAGTAGGGCGCAAAACATCATAGGTCAGAACAATGCGCTGAATGAGAGAATACCTCATTTGATTCCAAAAGCCAAACGGGTGATCTATCTTTTTCAAAGTGGGGGTCCCTCCCAAATAGAAACGTATGATTACAAACCCACATTATCAAAATGGCACGGTCAGGAAATCCCTGCATCCTTAAAACAAACCCAACGAAACTCGGGCATGGTAGAAGGCCAGTCTTCCTATCCCCTCGTAAAATCCATTTATGATTTTAAACAATATGGACAGTCGGGGGCATGGGTGAGTGAACTTTTTCCCCATACCGCCAATATAGTGGATGAACTATGCATCATCAAATCCATGTACACCGACGCCATTAATCACGAGCCTGCGGTCATGTTTGTTCAAACCGGTTCTCAACTCACAGGCAGACCTTCGATAGGGTCATGGTTGAGTTATGGTCTTGGAAGTGATAATAAAGATTTACCTGATTTTATTGTGCTGGTTTCCAAATCTCACTCTGGCGCGCAACCGCTTAATTCTGCCTCTTGGAGTAATGGTTTTCTTCCTTCTCATCATCAAGGCGTACAATTGAGATCGGGAAAAGAGCCCGTGCTCTACCTCAACAATCCCCATGGTGTGGATCATAGGGATCGAAAAAGGGCCATTGATTACATCAACGGATTGAATCATCTGAATTACGACAGCTATCAAGACCCAAAAATCCTCTCTCAAATCAAACAGTACGAAATGGCCTATCGTATGCAACAATCTGTACCGAATGCACTCGATGTGAAAGAGGAACCCCAACACATTTATGATTTATACGGAGAGGATGCCAAAATTCCCGGCACCTATGCTGCCAATTGCTTGCAGGCGAGAAGGTTGGCAGAAAGGGACGTCAAATTTATCCAGCTCTATCATACGGGATGGGATCAACACGGAAACCTCCCCTCACAAATCAAAAAACAAGCCCAAGATACGGATCAAGCGACGGCCGGGTTGATTAAAGATTTGAAACAAAGAGGGTTGTTGGAAGATACTTTGGTGATTTGGGGAGGCGAATTCGGACGAACTAGTTTTTCGCAGGGAAGACTCACCGCGACAAATTACGGAAGAGATCATCATCCAGGTTGTTTTACCATGTGGATGGCTGGGGCAGGCGTAAAAAAGGGTTTTGTCTATGGGAAAACAGATGATTTTAGTTACAATGTTGTCGAAAATCCTGTTCATGTTCACGACTTTCAGGCTACCCTGCTTCATCTTATGGGCATCAACCATGAAAAATTAACGTTTAAACATCAGGGAAGACGTTACCGACTGACCGATGTCCACGGTAGGGTGGTGAATGATGTATTGCTTTAGAGTGAGGAAGTAATATGGGAATGCTCTACCCATCAAGTAAAATCGATGTCTACAATTCAACACCATAAAAAAGGGATTGCAAAACTACAATCCCTTTTGTTTTTATGTTGGCCTACTAGGGCTCGAACCTAGACTCTTCTGAACCAAAATCAGACGTGTTGCCAGTTACACCATAGGCCATGAAAATGTTTTGCAAATTTATATTAAAGTTTTTTGTTGCCAAACAATTCGATTTAAAATCTCCTAAACTAAATTGAATGGGATTAGGGGGTATTTTTTTATTAAATTCATACATTCGTGGAACAAAAATCACTCATGTCCATCAACACTTTTCAATTATGGAACCGTAGTTTTGGTTGGAGCGTATTTGGTGTAGCCCTAATGACTTACGGCCTTACGGTCGAGCCTACTGCTAGTTTTTGGGATGCCGGAGAGTACATCGCTACGGCTGCCAAACTGCAAGTAGGTCATCCTCCTGGAGCTCCTCTTTTCCAAATGATGGGGGCCTTTTTTGCCCTTTTCGCCAATTCTCCCGAGAATATTGCCCTTATGGTCAACTATATGTCTGTCTTTTCGAGTGCCTTTGCAGTGCTCTTTCTTTTCTGGACTTTGACCTTATTGATGAAAAAATTATCAGCTTTCGAATCTTTAGAGAACCATCGAGATCGATTGACTTTTTTTGGAAGTGCAACGGTAGGTGCTTTGGCCTACTGTTTTTCTGACAGTTTTTGGTTCAATGCCTTAGAGGCTGAGGTCTATGCCATGGCAACTTTTATTCTCTCTTTGCTTTTTTGGCTGGGCTTGAGATGGGAGCAAGACATGAATACTCCAAGAGGAGATCGTTGGTTGCTGTTGATTTCTTTTATCATTGGATTGTCTTTCGGAGTTCATTTTATGGGCCTATTGACCATTCCTGCCATTGGAATGATTTATTACTTTAAGAACAGTCCAAAAGTTACGATAAAGGGTTTTTTTATGGCCAACTTGGTATCTATAGCCATACTTCTTTTCATTTTTAAATTATTATTGCCAACAACCCTTGCCTTTTTTGGAAATTCGGAAGTTTTCTTTGTCAATAAAATGGGATTGCCTTTCAACAGTGGTACACTGATTGCGGGCTTGTGTTTCGTGTTGTTCTTCTTTTATAGTTTGCGTTATAGCAAACGTCAAAAATGGATTAATGTCAACACGGGTATATTGTGTGTCTTATTTGTTTTGGTAGGCTTTTCATCCTGGCTTATGATTCCCATTCGAGCCAATGCCAATACGGTGATCAACGAAAATTCACCCACAGATGCCCGAGCACTTTTGGCCTATTACAATTTAGAGCAATATCCAGAAACTCATTTGTTTTATGGGCCTCTATTTTCTGATAGCTATGTGGGTCAAGACGAGACCGAACCTTATGTAGATGATAAACCCAAATACGAAAGGGATTACAAAACCGGCAAATACATTATCGTTAACCATTGGGAAAATGCCAAAATCAATTCTAACCGTAAGCACCGAGGTTTTTTACCCCGATTGTGGAGCTCAGAGCATGCCGGAAACTATATGAATTTTACCGGACCCCTAGAGTTTTCTATCCTTCCTGAAGATCAAAACAACGAGATGTTGACCAGTCGGGTAAACGATTTTAAAAAGGACATTAGAGATGGGGCCGTTACGGGTGACGATTATCACAAGTTCTTCAGATCCCTTTCCCCTTATCTGCTGATTGAAAAACCCAGCTTTTGGAGTTCCTTACAATTCTTATTTCAGTATCAAATGGGGTATATGTATTGGCGGTATTTTATGTGGAATTTTACCGGAAGACAAAACGATATCGCTGGAACTTATGATATATTAAAGGGCAATTGGATCAGTGGGATTCCTTTTGTTGACAGTATGCGATTGGGCAATCAGTCCGAAATTTCGGAAGACGCTAAAAATAATAAGGCTAGAAACACGTATTTTTTCCTTCCGTTTCTTTTGGGATTATTGGGGCTTCTTTTTGTCTATCGGCAAGATCCCAAACGTTTTTGGGTGCTGTTGCTTTTCTTTTTGTTTACGGGTTTGGCATTGAAAATTTATTTGAATGAGCGCCCTTTTGAGCCTCGTGAGCGGGACTATGCATTGGTAGGGTCTTTTTATGTTTTTGCCATTTGGATAGGATTAGGAGCTTTTTATCTGGCCCAACAAGCAAAGACGATCATCAAATCAAAAATTGTTGGTCCTTTGGTAGTGGCCATTTGTTTTATAGTCGTTCCAATGTTGATGGCTTTTCAAAATTGGGACGACCATGACCGTTCGGGACGCTATACCGCCCAATCCATGGCAAAGTCTTATTTGCAATCCATCCAAAAAGATGTTGGGGCTATGATTTTTACCATTGGAGACAACGACACCTTCGCCCTTTGGTATGCTCAGGAGATCGAAGGATACAGAACGGATGTGAAAACGATCAACACCTCTCTTCTGGCAACCGATTGGTACATTGACCAGCTCAAGAGGAAAACCTATGAAAGCGATCCTATCCCCTCGCAAATGACACATCCGCATTATGCCTATGGAATCAGGGACTACATCAAACACGAGCCTCTTTTGGATTCGGTTCGATGGGACATCAAAGATTTTATGAATTGGGTGGCCAGTGATCATCCCAGAACAAAATACAAAAGCCTACTGGAACAAGCAGGGGAGGATCCCCTACGTTTGCCAAAAAATACTCAAGAGATGGTTTTTTATCCTACCAATAAAATCAGGGTGGAAGTCAATAAAGAAAATGTGTTAAAGAGTGGTGTGGTGACCTCCGAGGATGAAGCGCTGATTGTCCCTTATATCGATATTGATTTGCCCGAGGGTGGGATGACCAAAAATCAAATTATGATGCTGGATATTTTGGCCAATAACGATTGGGAAAGACCTATTTATTTTACCGGAGGTAGTTATGCCGATTCGGAATACATCTGGATGAAGGACTATTTGCAATTGGAGGGATTGGTCTATAAGCTGGTGCCGATTAAAACGCCTCAAAATAGTGATAATCCCTACATCATGGGCCGACTTGATGCCGACTTGATGTATGATATTGTTATGAATTGGAGTTGGGGGAACTCTGAAAGTCCCAATATTTATCATGATACCGAAACCCGTAAAAACAGTATTTCCTTTAGAAGCAATATGGCCCGTTTGGCAGAACAATTGATGGATGAAGGGAAAAATGAAAAAGCTAAAATTATTCTTGATTTGGCCATGGAGAAAATGCCGATGGATTTTTTTGGATATTACAGTCTTTTGGTCCCTTTTGTTGACGCCTATTACCGCCTGGGGGTTTTGGAATCTGCCCAGACGCTTGCCAAAAAAATAGCCTATAAATACAGTGATGAATTGGAGTATTTTGGCTCTCTAACTCCAGAGGAACAATTCTTGATGGGGGAGGAGATCATCACACAAATAGAGCGATACAGAACCCTGATGGAAGCGGTTTTAATCCATGAGGATCGTACGCTTCTAAAAACAGAATTGGATCATTTTACTGCGTCTATTCAACCCTTTATGAATCTTTACGGGGCTTATGATTATTACACGTCACTCACTAGTTTTGTCGAGGGTTATTATTCGTCTGATCAGAAGGAAAAAGCTGAGGAGTTGGTCGAGTCTATAGTGACGCAATACGAGGAGCGATTTGAAATGATTGCTAATTTCTCTAAGGGTAATAAAAAAATATTCTTGGATCGTATCAAAGGAGAAATACTCGATTTTCAAGAGCTGATCTACCAGGTTGAATTTATGGGATCTTCGAGTTTTGCAAAAAGCTTACAACTCCGTTTCGATAAATCGATGGAGCAATTTGACATGGAAGAGGCTGCGACAGAAAATTAACTAACGTGGTCTTGCATGAGGCTGATCAGAGTGTTGGCATCCTGTTCACCACTTTGTCTCCAAACCATTTCACCGAGTTTGTATATCATTAGGGTAGGGAGTACTTTTACCCGAAGCGCATCGGAGAGTTTGATGTTTTTTTCGGAATCAATTTTAATGACTTTCCCTTTATCACCCATGGCAGCAGCCACATCCTTTAGTACGGGATTCATAGAAGATGAAACTTGATCCTCTGCATCGTAAAAAACCAAGAGCAGTGGTAATTTGTCATCAATGAGTTCACCAAATTTTGACATTTCTCAATAATTTCAGGAGTTCACCTACGCAAATGTAGTTTATTTTGTGGTTAAACCAATAAATTCTTCTTTTTGAGGGTAATCACCGTAATCTCAGGCCAGATGCCTACACGACCGGGATACGCCAGATATCCAAAGCCTCTGTTGACATTCAGCTTCTGTTCTTGGTTTTCATATATCCCAGCCCACTGCTTGTAACGCCATTGGATGGGGCTCCATTTAATCCAACCTGGAATTTCTATACCAAATTGAAAACCATGGGTATGTCCGCTGAGCGTAAGATGAAATGGATGGGGATGAGGCAGAACTTCAGCCTCCCAGTGGGAGGGATCGTGACTCAGGAGTATTTTAAAATCTTTAGCCTCTATTTGGGCAAGAGACTTTTCAAGGTCTCCCGCTTTTTTAAACCTACCTGCACCCCAATTCTCTACGCCGATTAAAGCGATCTTTTCACCATTTTTCTCAATGTAACGGCTTTCATTCAACAAAAGATCAAAACCCATATCCTTTTGAATTTGGTACATTTTGTCGAGATTTTTTTGTTTAGCCTCTTCATTTTCCCATTCACTATAATCTCCATAATCGTGATTGCCCAGCACAGAAAATTTTCCGTACGGAGCGTCAATCTTGGAGAGTACGTCTACCCAATCCAATGCCTCAGAAGATTTGTTGTTTACCAAATCACCGGTAAACAGTAGGAGATCAGATTTTTGTTTGTTGATCAGTTCCATCCCATAGACGACCTTTTCATAGTTATCGAAACTGCCACAATGCAAATCAGAAATTTGAGTGATTTGAAAACCGTCAAAACTTTCGGGTAGGGATTCGTATTCTAGCGTGTACTTCAACACTTTGTAATTGTAACGGCCTTGGTACATTCCGTAGAGCAGTGACGCAAAGGGAACTGCACCAAGAGCCAAAGCCGCTTGAGAAATAAATTTTCTGCGATCGGAAATGTGGAATTTCTGGTCGGTGAAGAAATAATGGTAAATGGCGACCAAGAATCTACTCAAGTCTTCAAAAAAGAGAAAGCCAATCATGACCAATTGAGCCGAGGTCAAAGCAATGAAGAAACCTATAGTATAGGCAATATAAGGGGTCCAACCTGTAGATCGGTCAAAGACAAAAATTTGCCATAAAAAGCTTCCCAAAATAAGCAATACGGTCAATCCGTAAATCGTCCACCATCCCTTATTTTGAGTAATGGTTTTTAGGGCTTGAAAACTGTACCACTGTAGTAGAATTAAAAAAATAATATAAGGAATCCAGCGCATCAACTAATTTTAGGGTAAAGGTAGGTACTGATATCGAATCATGGGTTAGAAAAAATTATTTGAATGCTATTTTTTCAGCAAGTAGTTTGGCCTTACCATCGGTCAAACTGGCGACATAGCAGGTGGCATTGAGAAGGGTTTGATAGAGGTTTTCTGCGGGAAGCAATTCATGGTCGGGAATCAATTGAAGCAACAATTCATCATAGCTGTTGGCTTTTTTGTAAAAAGCATTGGAAGCCGCCGAAACAAAAGCATCGAGCAAAGCAGTAATCACTTTATACCCAACAATCTCTTTTTGAATGACCTCTTCCGAACAATAGATTTTCTGAACACTCAGATTGATAATGTCCTCTATTTGAGCGCTGTATTGACTTTTTTCCAACAAGGCACTTCCAAAATTTCCTTTGAGAATATCGGTTTCATTTTCGGAGAAAATTTTGACTGCATCTTTGATAAGGCTATTAATGGCCAATGCCCTTAAGTATGCCAATCTTTGGGTCCGGTGTTTCAATTGGGAGTATTTGAGAGTATCGACATCTTCTTTGACCAAATTGATCAAATATTCCAAAGCGTATTCTTCTTCAATCCAACCCAAATGGATTCCGTCCTCAAAGTCGATAATGGTATAACAAATATCGTCGGCGGCCTCAACCAAATAAGCCAAGGGATGGCGATGAACGGTATTGTGTTCCAGCAGACCCAAATCTTTTGTGAGTAGGTCAAAAAAGGGTTTTTGGGACTGAAAATAACCATATTTTTTGTGGGCTACATGTTTTGATGGACGGTGAGGAAGGCTGGCTTTGGGATATTTTATAAAAGCACCCAAAGTGGCATAACTGAGCCGCAAACCACCTGGTGTTCCTTCTTTGCTTTCGGTCAATATTTTAAAACCATTGGCATTGCCTTCAAACCTACATAAATCTTGGTATTCTTTATCAGACAATTTTGATTGGAATCTCATACCATTCCCCTCCGTAAAGTAGTGTCCAATGGCTTTTTCTCCACTGTGACCAAAAGGAGGGTTGCCGATATCGTGAGACAAGGCTGCCGCTGCTACAATGGCTCCAAAATCGTTGATTTTGTATCCCAAATCAGCAGAGAGATGAGGGTATTTTTTTAAGATATTTTTACCCGCCATTCTTCCCAAACTCCTGCCTACCACAGAAACCTCCAAACTATGGGTCAGTCGGGTGTGAACA
The DNA here is from genome assembly GCA_030830625.1 of Flavobacteriaceae bacterium. Classification (GTDB taxonomy): domain Bacteria; phylum Bacteroidota; class Bacteroidia; order Flavobacteriales; family Flavobacteriaceae; genus UBA8316. Next base: position 8,721 of record JAURMQ010000111.1, on the reverse strand, counting down.
AAGTCGGTTTTGGAAAAAGGAATGACCTGTGTTTTGTCTTGCAGACTTCTAAAAGCACTAGAAAAAACAATACGGTCGTAGTCCACTTCAAAACCCAAACGGGTATCGTCTTGGGACAAACGTGGTCGTTCTTTTTCGTCTCCAAACCTCTTTAATTTCAACAGATTTTCCCAATTCATACGTTCTAAATCTTACGGAATTGTTAACGATTTTTTTTTAAAATAACATTAAGGTAAAGTATTGGAGTTTTCATTTAACATTAATCTAAAATCAATCCATTCAATGCCCAATACATTTGTGACAAATCTAAACCTATATTATAAAATGACAAATTTTAAACTTGCTACATTATTTATAGCTTTTGTTATTTTAGTTGCGTGTTCCGAAGAAGATCCCATAATTGAATATGTAGTTCTTACCGAAAAAGTAACTGAAACCCAAACGTTTCAGGTTGATCCCTATAAAGATTCAACATTAGAAGGCAATATTACTTCTGACAAAACGCTGGACGCTTCGAAAATTTGGTTGCTCAAAGGTCGTGTTTCGGTTGAGAGTGGCACAACCCTGACCATTCCTGCGGGAACCATCATTAAAGCAGCTTCTGGTACGGGCGCTGATGCATCGACTTTAATTATTGCAAGGGGTGCAAAAATCATAGCAAATGGGACAGCAGAGGCCCCAATTGTAATGACTTCTGTGTCAGATAATATTACAATAGGAGGTACTTATCCTTCAAGTGGTCCAGCTCTTAACGTTGAGACAAGAGGTCTTTGGGGAGGAGTATTGATTTTAGGAAACGCACCCTGTTCTTTTTCGGGAGATGTTGCTCAACTTCAAATTGAGGGAATTCCTACTTCAGATGTTAACGGTCTTTATGGTGGAAACAACGCTGCGGACAATTCAGGCTCTGTTCAATATCTTTCCATTCGCCATGGTGGTGCAGAGATTGGAGAAGGAAATGAAATCAACGGACTTACCTTGGGTGGCGTGGGATCGGGAACAAAAATCAATCATATCGAAGTCCTTGGAAATGTTGATGATGGAATTGAATTTTTCGGCGGAACAGTGAATGCCTCTAATCTTCTTGTGTGGGGACAAGGAGATGATGCCATCGATATAGATCAAGGCTATGCCGGAACCATTGATGGAGCATTGGTGATCTTGACCGCGGCATCCGATCACGGTTTTGAAATAGATGGCCCTGAGGGTTCTGCTACGGGTCGTTTTACACTTAAAAATGCTACAGTAATTGGCGCAACAGATGATTGTAACGCAAAGGGTGTTGACGGTGAAATGGCCGATTTTAGAAAAGGCGCCACAGGAGATGTTATGAATATTTTATTTAAAGATTTTGCCGGAGGTAAAGATGTAGAGTTGGATGCATCGGCTGATGCGGCAACGTACACCGCCGGGACGTTGACTTTTGCAAACATTGACATTATCCACCCTCTAACCGATGCGGGTGCTGTTTGTTCAAGTGTTGAATCAATCGATAAAATTTTTGATGACAAATCGGACGAAAGTACTTTCGAAAAGGATGCCTCAACTTTTGCCGAAATCGTTACAAAACAACAAGACGGTAATGGGGTAGATCCCTCTATTTTTTCATGGACGTTTTATGCCAGATAGATTTTTTCCTCCAACCCCTTTTTTTTCAAACAGCCGTTTATACTTAGTCTTCTGTTTTTCTATTGCATTTAATAACTTATAATGTTTTGATGAGAACCAAAAGTTTTATTAGCGTATTCCTCTCCTTTTTTATATCATTTTTTACATTCGGCCAAATTGGCATTACAGGAACTGTACTGGATGGCGATTTCAATGAACCCCTTCCTTTCGCCAACATACTGATTCAGGAAACTGGCGATGGGACTACCACTGATTTCGACGGGAAATACACTTTTGAACTTGAAGAAGGAGTCTATTCCCTTCAGTTTTCTTTTGTAGGATATGAAACTAAAATCATCACAGAGATCAAAGTGGCGGGTAATGAATATACCATCACCGACCTTGTTTTAAGCTCAGCGGCGCAGGGCTTGGAGGAAGTAGTAGTAGTTGTGCAGGCAAGTAGGAATACAGAAGCCTCTGTTTTAGAGATCCAAAGAAAATCTGCCAGTTTGCTGGATGGAATCTCTGCTCAAGCGTTTAAAAAAATAGGAGCAAGTGATATGGCGAGTGCCGTGAAAAGTGTACCAGGGGTATCGGTTCAGGGGGGGAAATATGTGTATGTTCGTGGATTGGGAGATCGGTATTCTAAATCCATTTTGAATGGAGTTGACATTCCAGGTTTAGACCCGGATCGAAATACGATTCAAATGGATTTGTTTCCAACCAATATGCTTTCCAATGTTTTGGTCATCAAATCTGCAAGGGCGGATTTGCCCGCTGATTTTACAGGAGGAGTGATAGACATCATCACCAAAGATTTTACCAGCAAAGAAGAATTTTCTGTTTCCTTAAATATGGCATACAATCCAGACATGCATTTCAATGACAATTACCTGAAATACTCTGGAGGAAGTACCGATTTTTTGGGTTTCGATGACGGTTCACGCAAAAATAAAATTGCCAATAGTTTTCTTGGAAATGCCTTTGATCCCAGATTAAATCAATCGAGTTCAGGCCTTGATACGGTCCATCGAATCTCTAATCAATTTGATCCCCAAATGGCGCCTCAAGTGTCTAATAGTGGAATGAATTTTGGTTTTGGAATGGCTTATGGGAATCAATTTAATTTTGAAAATGGGCATTCATTGGGAGTATTGGGGTCGGTGTCCTACAAAAATGAACAAACGGTATATGAAAATACTCAAGACAATATTTTCAATTTTAGCCCGAATAAAAGTGAATTTGTCTTTGAGCAAAATCGAATCCAATCGGGAACTATAGGAGGACACAACGTAATTGGCAGTGGCCTTTTTGGCTTGACCTACAAAACGACCCTTTCAAAATATAAATTAAATGTACTGCACATTCAAAACGGTCAAAGTACTTCCGGAAGCTTTAGACAATTGACCCGTTTTTCAGACTTCATCGACTTTAATAAGTTCAATCTTGAATACAATGAAAGAAGTATATCCAATGCTATGTTTTCGGGATTGAACAATTTTGAACCATCTGGTTTAAAGATGGAATGGACACTTTCTGGAACCTTGGCTAAAGTTCACGACAAGGATGTAAGAAATACAACGTTTCAAGATGAAGAAGGAATCTTCAGTTTTCAAGAAAATACTGAACCCAAAAGGATATGGAGAACATTGGATGAGAATAATCTGGTAGGAAAAGTCGATTTCACCAAAAGATTTCAATTCATGGATTCGGATGCCCTTCTAAAATATGGGGTTTACGCTTCGTTGAAAGAACGTGATTTTTCAATTGCTCAATATTCTGTAAGCTCAAATTATACTTCCGAAAGCGATTGGGATAACTACGGAGGAGACCCCAATCAACTTTTCAATACCAATCATTTGATTGGACCCAATAACCTGAGAGGGACTTATATCAATCCACAGACAACGATTCGACAGGATACCAATATTTTTAATGCCAAACAACAAAATTTTGCGGCCTATATTTCCAATGAATTTAATTTTTCAGAAAAGTTAAAATCTATTATAGGTTTGCGTTTCGAGAATTATCAAGTATTCTATACGGGTGAAAACAGTCAGTTGGGTCAAGTTTACAACAATGAGAATATCATCAACAAGAACAATCTATTTCCTTCGATCAATTTTATTTACAGCTTGAAAGAAAATCAAAATCTAAGAGTGGCTTATTCGCTCACAACGGCCCGACCCAGTTTTAAAGAAGCCTCCATTGCTGAGATTTATGATCCGTTATCCAATTTATTTTTCATCGGAAACATCGATATTCGCCCTACCTACATCAACAACTTTGACATCCGTTATGAAGCCTATGGAGAAAAGGCTCAACTGTTGGCCGTAAGTGCTTTCTACAAAAATCTAAGTGATCCCATAGAAATCGGATTTGTAGCGGCCTCTACGTCCAACTATAAGCCGTTAAATTTAGAAACGGCAAATGTTTATGGATTGGAATTGGAATTAAGAAAAGATCTATCTACTTGGTTTGCAGTTCTAAAAAGATGGAATCTCAACATGAATGGATCTTATATTATTTCTGACGAAAAATACAGTGAAGACGAATTGAAATTGAGAAAACTTGGCTTGAGAGAAGGCCAAACACTGGGCACCTCAAGACCATTACAAGGTCAGTCTCCCTACCTTATCAATGCGGGGATTGAATACAATGATCAAGAAGGTTTACAAGGAGGCTTGTTTTATAACGTTCAAGGGAAAACATTAGAAGTTGTAGGAGATGGTTTTTATCCAGATGTTTTTACGATGCCATTTAATAGTCTTAACTTTAACTTGATTAAATCACTAAAAAATAACAGAACGCTAGCTTTGAAAGTAACCAACCTTTTGGACGATGACCGCGAGAGTAGGTTTATTGGTTTTAATGAGGAAAGTGAATATTTTAATTTTCGGCAAATGGGACGGGCTTTTTCTTTAACTTACACCGTTCGATTTTAATACCTGAGAGACTCTTTGGAAAACATTTACTTGTACACCGTTGTTTTATTAGTTCTTTTAGCTATTGGAGATTTAATAGTTGGGGTCAGTAACGATGCGGTAAATTTTCTCAACTCTGCCATAGGCTCCAAAGCCATATCCTTTCGCAAAATCATGATCTTTGCGAGTTTGGGAATTGCGTTGGGAGCGTTTTTTTCCAGTGGTATGATGGAGGTGGCACGCAAAGGTATTTTCAATCCTGGGGCATTCAATTTTGAGGAAATCATCTACATTTTTATGGCGGTGATGATGACCGATATATTGCTGTTGGACTTTTTCAATACCTTGGGAATGCCTACTTCGACAACGGTATCCATTGTTTTTGAATTGTTGGGGGCCGCTGTAGTGATGTCTTTGATTAAAATATTTTCAGATTCTGGCAATCTTACAGAACTTTCCAATTATATCAATACCGATAAAGCGACTCAAATCATATTAGGGATTTTACTGTCTGTTTTTATTGCTTTTACTATAGGCGCTTTGATACAATGGGTCTCAAGAGCATTACTTTCCTACGATTTTCTCCAAAAATCAAAATGGATCAATGCCCTTTTTGGTGGGATTTCGCTTGCAGCCATCAGTAATTTTATTCTAATAAAAGGAATTAAGGGGACCTCCTATGCGGGTATGGAATACGATTTTCTCAATGGACAAACCATCAACACCTTCTTGGAAACCAATGCCCTGTGGGTCAATCTTTCCAGTCTTTTGGTGTGCTATCTGTTTTCGTACCTCCTAATGCGGGCTTTTAGAGTAGATATTTATAAAGTAATCATCGGTGTAGGGACCTTTGCTCTGGCACTAGCTTTTGCTGGAAACGACTTGGTTAATTTCATTGGAGTGCCGGTAGCAGCCTATCAGTCTTATGAGGCCTGGGTGGTTTCTGGATTGGCGCCCAACGAATTTAGTATGAGCGTTCTTTCCAATAAAGTTCCAACTCCTACTTGGTTTCTTTTAGGATCCGGGCTGATCATGGTGCTCACTTTATGGTTTTCCTCCAAAGCTAAAAAAGTGGTAAAAACTTCGCTTGACTTATCCGATCAAAATGACATTAAAGAATCCTTTCGTCCCAATTTTCTATCCCGCCTTTTGGTCCGATTCTTTGTTGGCCTAAATCGATACTTTTCTCAATTATTTCCAGCCGCTATTTCCCAAAAAATTAATGTATCTTTTGAATCTACAGGCCATCGACCCAATGTCAAAGATACCAACGCTCCTTCTTTTGACACCCTTAGAGCTTCTATCAATCTGACGGTTGCCGCGATTTTAATCTCTATTGCTACTTCTCAAAAATTACCATTATCCACTACTTATGTCACTTTTATGGTGGCCATGGGTACCTCTTTGGCCGATCGTGCTTGGGGAAAAGACAGTGCGGTATATCGTGTAGCCGGCGTGATTAATGTTATTGGAGGTTGGTTTTTTACAGCATTGAGTGCCTTTTTGGTTTGTGGAGGAATGGTCTATATCATTCACTGGGGTGGATTTATAGCCATTATGATCATCTTGGGAGTAGTTTTGCTTTTGATTTCTAGGAATTTCATCAATCACAAAAGAGAAACTAAAGAAAGAAAAAAAGAGAAAAAACTCATCAGTTACCAAAGCGATTCTTATGGGGGAATCATTGAAGAAAGTTCAAGAAATATAGGGAGTGTAATCGGTAAAACGTATGAGATCTATTCCACGATCATTAAGGGGCTTTCTCACAATGATGTAAAAGCTCTTTCTGTTTCCAAAAAAAATGCAGCGGTGTTGTTTGAGGAGGTCAATGACCTAAAAAATGGGATCTACTATTTTCTCAAGAGGGTCAAGGAGGCCAATGTGCCGGCTAGCCGACTCTATATTTCATTACTGAGCATCATGTCGGATCTTATCGAAGACTTAATCTATATTTCGAATGTGAGTCATCAGCACATCAACAACAATCACAGTCCGTTGAAAGCCAAGCAGATCGATGATCTCAATGAAGTTTTTCAATCCTTGTCTTCTGTATTTAAGGAAGGCATTGAGGCTTTTAATTTACACTTTAGTGAGAAAGAGTTCAACGATGTTCTAATCCAAAAAAGAAAAAACGTCGATTTATTGAATCAAAAAATTGACGATCAAATACGAAGAACGGATAATGAAACCAGTCCGAAAAACACAGCACTTTATTTTAATATCTTAATTCGAACGAAAGATCTTATCCTTCACAATTTTGATTTAGTGGAAGAATTCTACCAAGGGAGTAAGAAGGTAAATAGTTAAAAAATGGAATTGTAATCGGTGCGGCTAATTGTTTTTGGCAATTAACTTGTTTTTGGGAGTATTCCACTCCATAACATTGACAATTTTGTTGTCTTCGTAGATCACTTCAATCAATTCATCACCTTTCCAAAAGAACCACTGACCGTTTTTCTTATCCGATTTGAAATAGCCCATGGCTATTTTTTTACCGGATCGGTTGTAGCCTACCCAGCTGCCATGACGTTTGTTGTCTTTTAAAAATCCAGTTTGTGCAATTTTCCCATTATCATGAAAAAATGAGGCTTTGATTAGTTCTCCTTGTTTTTCCAATTGGGGTGCAATATTTTCTTGCGCACTTAAAGTAAGGGCAAAAAAGGTTAATAGGACGGCAAATTTTTTCATGACGTAATGTTTACTATCTCTATGTAAATTTACAAAGAAGTTCACTAAAAATAAACATTAAGTTAACATTAAATTTACAATTAATCAATAAACAATTGATTACCAATGAATTGTAGCGCAAAAAAAAGCGCTTATTTGGAATAAAATAAGCGCTTTTTAAGGTTAAATATCGGTTAAGAACCGCACATCAAACAATCGTCGTCTTCACTTTTTTTGGACTGTTCTAGCATTTGTTTTAACTCGGCGGGTGTGAGTGGCTCTACCGCAGCGGCAGGATTTTCTTGCATTTGGGGACTCCCCCCTCCAATGGCAGACGAACCAGAAGTTATCGTTCCTATATTTACAGCAGTATGTGCTGTTTCCTCTCTCTTTGATTTTGAAGCCTTAGTGTTATCCAGTGTGAATTTAATCGCATCTACTGCAGATTTTGTTCTCAGATAATACATGCCTGTCTTGAGGCCCGACTTCCACGCATAGAAGTGCATTGAAGTCAGCTTTGCCATTGTTGCTCCTTCCATAAATAAATTCAAGGATTGAGATTGGTCTATAAAATACCCTCTGTGTCGAGACATGTCGATGATGTCTTTCATACTCATTTCCCAAACAGTTTTATAAAGCTCTTTGATTTCCTCGGGTATGCCTTGAATGTGTTGGACGGATCCATTGGCTTGCATCAACTCCTGTTTCATGTCTTCGTTCCACAGCCCCAGGCTGACCAAGTCTTCTAACAGGTGTTTATTGACCACTATAAATTCTCCAGACAATACTCTTCGGGTATAAATATTTGAAGTATACGGTTCAAAACATTCATTGTTTCCAAGGATTTGGGAAGTGGAGGCTGTGGGCATTGGCGCCACCAATAAGGAGTTTCTTAGCCCGTGTTTTTTAACTTTTTTACGCAATTCTTTCCAATCCCAACGACCGCTGAGTTCTTCGTCTTTGATTCCCCAGAGATTGTGTTGAAATTCTCCATTGTCCATGGGCGAACCTTTATAGCTTTGATAGGGACCGTCTTGCGCAGCCTCTTCTGCCGAAGCCATTACGGCAGCAAAATACAAAGTTTCAAAAATCTCTTGATTGAGTGTTTTGGCCTCTTCACAGGTAAACGGTAGCCTGAGTTTGATGAAAGCATCGGCAAGTCCCTGAACCCCTAATCCCACGGGACGATGTCTCATATTAGAATTTTCAGCTTCTTTGACAGGATAATAGTTTCGATCTATAACTCGGTTGAGGTTTTTGGTAACCCTTTTGGTTACATTGTAAAGTTCTTGATGATTGAATTTTCCATTTTCAACAAACATGGGTAATGCAATGGAGGCAAGGTTACATACAGCGACCTCGTCTTCGGAGGTATATTCCAAAATTTCGGTACAGAGGTTGGAGGACCGTATGGTTCCTAAGTTTTTTTGGTTGGATTTTCTGTTGGCAGAATCCTTGTACAACATATAGGGAGTCCCTGTTTCGATTTGAGATTCCAAAATTTTATCCCACAGTTCTCGGG
>JAURMQ010000110.1 GCA_030830625.1 Flavobacteriaceae bacterium | reverse complement strand
GCATTTACAGACTTCAACAGCCTGATGATACTGGTCATGGGTGGGTTTTTGGTTGGCTTTGGAGCACGATACGCAGGAGGCTGTACCTCCGGTCATGCGATCTCAGGTCTTTCAAACCTTCAATTGCCTTCATTAATTGCTGTTGTTGGATTTTTCATAGGAGGTCTTTTAGTCAATCATTTTATTCTCCCTTTACTTTTTTAATTTTTTATTTATGAAAACAGTTGTGTTTTTTTCTATAGGTGTGTTATTTGGAATAACCCTATACATGTCAGAAGTATCGTCCTGGTTCAGGATTTACGAAATGTTTCAGTTTGACTCCTTTCATATGTACGGAGTGATTGGCTCCGCTTTGTTTTTTGGATCCCTCATTATATTTTTCATTAAAAAACTGAAAATTAAATCGATTTTGGAGGGTACCCCAATTACGATTGCCGAAAAAGAAAAGGGTTGGAAACGGTATTTATTGGGAGGAATAATTTTCGGATGCGGTTGGGCTCTTTCTGGGGCTTGTCCAGGTCCGATGTTTTCTTTATTGGGCGCAGGATTTTTTCCCATTATCATCGTCATTATCTCTGCCACTTTTGGTACTTTTATATACGGATTAGTCCAGTCTAAACTGCCGCATTAACACTCTTTGTAAAAGCTTATGAGAACCTTGTTCCTCCTTTTGAGTTTCGTCCTATCAGTGGGTTGTAAAAATCCCGCTCCAAAAATAGAAAAGAAAAATCCTCCTAACATCATCTATATTTTAGCAGATGATCTGGGTTGTGGAGATATAGGAGTTTACGGTCAAACTCATTTTGAAACGCCAAATTTAGATCGTTTGGCCCAAGGGGGTATAAAGTTTTTGCAACACTATTCTGGCTCCACAGTATGCGCCCCTTCGAGATCGGCACTAATGACAGGACAACACACGGGACATACGTTCATAAGGGGGAATTCTGAAAGAGGGTTTACCTTAGAAAACGAAGGACAATACCCATTGGCAGCTGAGGAGCTTACCATAGCAGAAGTGCTCAAAGAGGCTGGCTACCGCACCGGAGCTTTTGGAAAATGGGGGTTGGGCTATCCCGGATCGAAAGGAGATCCAAATTTTCAAGGGTTCGACCAATTCTATGGGTATAATTGCCAGCGAGTAGCCCACAACTATTACCCTACTCATCTTTGGGACAATCAAAGCAAACAAATGCTGGAAGGAAATGACGGTACAGCCACAAAAACTTATGCACCCGAATTAATCCATCAAAAAGCTTTATCCTTTTTAGAAGAACATAAGGACGCCCCCTTTTTTATGTATTACCCCTCTGTGATTCCTCATGCCGAATTGGTGGTCCCCGAAAAATATATGACAAAACACCGCAATAAATACCTCCCCGAAAAGAAGTACACTCGAAAAAATGGGAATGATAATTATAGTTTAGGAGGTTATAACTCCCAAGAGGAAGGTCATGCTGCTTTTGCCGCTATGATAAATATTCTCGACGACCAGGTAGGTGAGATTATAGATAAAGTTCACGAATTGGGGATTGCTGAAAACACCCTCATCATTTTTACTTCCGATAATGGTCCACATATGGAGGGGGGAGCAGATCCAGATTATTTTGACAGCAATGGCCCCTTAAAAGGATACAAAAGAGATCTTTACGAAGGAGGAATACGTGTTCCTATGATGGCTTATTGGCCCTCTAAAATTCAGCCGGGTTCTACTACCGATCACACCTCTGCTTTCTGGGATTTTTTTCCAACTGCCATTGAAATCGCCGGAATAAATAAAACCATGGGGGAGATTGACGGAATTTCTTTCTTGCCAACGCTTCTGGGCAAAGAACAAACCCGTCACCCCTATCTCTATTGGGAGTTTTTAGAAAGAGGCGGTCGTCAAGCCGTTAGGATGAATCAATGGAAGGGAGTTCGCTTGAATATGGCTAAAAATCCCGATGCGCCTATTGAACTCTATCGACTGACAGATGATATTGGAGAAGAAAATGATTTGGCGGAACAATATCCCGAATTGGTCATTCAAATGGACAGTATCATGAAAGAGGCTCATGAATACTCAGAAAATTTTTCTTTTTCCTTTGAGAAATAACCCCTCTGGTTTTAATCTTTAGAGCTGCCCAATATTTGATCTCTGTAGGCATTGGGGGTGTGTTGCGTAATTCTTCTGAAATTTCTAAAGAAATTAGAAAGGTTGTTGAACCCGCTCTGATAACAAATCGTTTTGATGTCGTCGTCGGTTTCTGAGAGTAATTTGGTCGCGTGATTGATACGGTATTCGTTTAAAAAAGAAGTAAAGGTTTTATGGGTACTCTTTTTAAAAAAACGACAAAAGGACTGCGGAGTCATATAGACCCGATCGGAGATATCCTCCAAGGCAATTGGCTCCATAAAATGATCTCTGATATAATTAAAAATGGTTTTGAGTCTTTTGTTTTCTGAAGGGCTACTAATGAATGCATAACCTTCTGCATTGAGAATTTGTTTGTCTCGCTCTTTCGCCAAATCGTAAAGTATTTTAATGAAAGTCAAAAAACCATCTATCTGTGTTTCGTATTGAAGGCCTTCCATTCTCAATCCAATATCATCCTTGATGGGTCCGCTGAATACAATTCCTTTTTTGGACAGTTCTAATAACTGATTGATCACTTTTAATTCTTCCATATTTTGGAAGGCGGTCTCAAAAATATCGGGCTTGAACTGGATGACAATTTCTTTTTGATTTTCCTCCAATCCTTTTGTAAATCCCGTATGAGGGAGATAAGATCCGACCATAATCAAATCTCCATCTTGATAATTGGAAAGGTGAGTACCCACTTGTCTTTTTCCTACTCCAGAATTGATATAAACCAATTCTACCTCAGGATGATAATGCCACTTTATCTTATTGGTATTAGGAGCGTTTATATCGAAATGAGCATATTTATAGGAATGCCCTGTATCGGGAGATATCGTTTCGAAATCTGGTCTTAACATTCGATAATTTTATTCAAATTTACTAAAAATATGCCCCATTAACAATATTCCCTTCTTTTGGGCTTTTTTGGGTTAATTTTATACATATTATATGCTGAAATGGTTTTTCCCACCCGTATTTTGTGGCGTGGATACCCTACTCAAAAATCGCATTGACCTTGAGGGCAAATATTTATATCTTTATAATTGTAAAATACCTTCTCAAATGAACAAAACCGACAGAGCTTCGATTTTCATTGTGTGCCTATTTTATATAATTACAATGGTCTGTGGATACTTGATGTATTCCTATTCATACCATGGCGAAAACAAACCCATAGAGCGTTTGATCCTAACCATCCACAGCCACGAAATTAATTCTGATCAAAACAGCACAATCGTATACGAAGATCGAGGAGGACAAGAGCCCACACAAAAGATCTTTGATGCGGGATCGGTTATTGCCATCTCCAACCTTTATGAAGAAAAAGGATATCAGCTGGAATACATTACTGAATATTTGAAAAAGGTAATGGACCAAGAGGTTTTGGTTACTCGAATCTGGTTTTCAAAAACAAAGTAAATGGGATACTTTCTCCGAAATATTATTGTTTATTCTTTCATTATTTTTTTGATCTTTCTGGTCTACAAGGCAATAAAAGACATGAGAAAATAAATTTCTTTTTTAGACAAAAAAATTAGAACCGTTTGAAACTCATTATCTTTGAAAAAATTTTGAGTTGAAAAAGAAAAAGCCAGATCAGGTTGTTTGGGATGAAGAACAGGAGGACTACATTGCCCGCCTACTCCCCTATGCTGCTCAGGCAAGTGGTCCTGTTATTCAAGTTCCCAACGTGGATGCTTTCAAACAGAAAGGAGTAGAAAAGGTCTCCAAACAATTTCAAACAGAACTGGAAGAGCTTCAAAGCAAGATCAAAGATTTTGTAAAAACCGCCAGTGATACTCAAAAAGTTTATACCGCAAAATTCAAATTTGAGCCCTTAGTGGGAGAGACCTATTTTCTGTATGAAGGGGAAAAAGAAGAGTACCTTTCACTGATTGCCCCAGATCAATGGAAAAAAAAGTTTCTCGGCGCTTTTCGACTCAGTTCGGAGTACAAATGGGAGCAAATCGACTGGTAGGCTAACGAAAGTTTTGAGTGCCAAAGCCAATGCCTTCTTTGTCGAAATACAGCCCCACCCCCAAGTGGGTAAAGTCTCCTAAAATATTTTTATAATGCGGCGGACTGTTCTTCCAACCCTTTAGCATGCAATTCGTCAAGCTTTCTGCTGATCGAGTATCCCCACATCCTCTTACATTTTCAAACCAGGGCGTTTTTGCTATATTTTCGGCTACTCCCGTAAAACGATTGCCTTTCCTAACCCAAGCCTTGACCTTTTGTTTTTCTGCACGATCTACAGGGTTGAGTCCCAGATGATCCACATGATCATAAAAATGGTACTTCACCATATTCTCGCTGTGCATTTGCGCTAAATCCATTAATGAATCCAGCAGTATCAGTTTGGGTAAGCCTTTTTCTGTTCTAAGGGCATTGGTTTTTTCAAATATCAACTGCCGCATACCGTCAATATCTCCTTGGGCAAAACAAGTGTTAAGGCTAAGGACCGCAAAAAGACGGATTAAAGATAGGTTTAGGTTGCGTTTTCTCATAGGGTCAAAAATAACAATTATCGCAAGTAATGCCTACTTTTGTGAAATATGGGAACTGAAAAAACACCGAGACAAAAAAAAGTAGGCACTGCGTTACAACAAGAGCTAGCTTCAATGCTGCAAGAAGCCATTCGAAATCAGGGGGCTTCTAATTTGGTGCTTTCTATTACCAAAGTGAATGTAACGGTTGACCTGTCGATTGCAAAAGTTTACCTCAGTATTTTTCCCCAAGATAAGGCTGCCGATTACCTAAAAGGTATCGAAGAAAATAATTTTCAGATCCGGCACGATATGGCGCAAAGGATGAAAAATCAATTGCGACGAATGCCTAAGTTTTTATTTTTTATCGATGACTCTTTGGACTACGTTGATGGCATTGAAAAAGCTTTAAGTCAACCCGAAAATCCCATTGTGGATGCTCACCGTCTTCCCAAAAGACCAAAAAAATAAATCATGCCCGTAGTGCTTAAGATTGCTTGGCGTTATTTTTTTTCGAAGAGCGGGCAAACCGTTATTAACAGAATCAATGGAATTGCCTTAGTGGTGATTGTGGTGGCTACTGCCGCCCTAATGATCGTCCTCAGTGCTTTCGCTGGACTTAAAGATTTTGGCCTTTCTTTCTCCAATGTTTTTGATCCCGACTATCGAGTGGTCCCCGCCCAAGGAAAAACGATACTCTTGGACAGTACTGCCCTAAATGGGTTGAAAATCATAGATGAAATCGCAGCTTTCAGTCCCATTTTAGAGGAAAAAGTTTTTCTTTCCTTCAAAGAAAAAAATCAGGTCGCCTACCTCAAGGGTGTAGGGCCAGAGTATCTCTCTGTGATTCCCGCCGATTCGTTGGTTGCCGTTGGGGAGTGGTTGATTCCCGATTCGAGTGCTATTGTTGCGGGCTATGGCATAGGAGCAGAAATGGATTTGGGAGTTTACGATTACAACTCTTTTCTCAATATTAGTATTCCCCGCAAAAATGTGAAAACCCATTTGAGACAAAACCCTTTTTATACCCAACAAGCTGTAACCATTGGTTTGTATCAAATCAGTGAAGATATTGACAAAAGGTATGTTTTCAGTAATTTGGATTTTGCCCGTAATTTATTACAATACCCACAAGATGTTTTCTCTTCTATAGAAATTAAAACCTCTACCAAAGCCCACGAAAAAGACTTAAAGAATAAAATCTTCAGCATATTTGGAGACTCCGTCGAAATCACAGATCGGGCCCAACTCAACCCTGCACTTTATAAAATGCTGAATACCGAACATTTGGCCATTTACCTGATTTTTACTCTGGTACTTATCATTGCGCTATTCAATGTGGTAGGGGCATTGGTCATGATGATTTTGGACAAAAAGCCTCAAATGAATATTCTTAAAGCAATGGGAATCCCCTCGTTTAAATTGCGTCAAACTTTTTTCCTTTTGGGTATGATGATCATTTTTTTTGGCGGAAGTATAGGGTTGGTTATATCCTCACTTGTGATTTTCATTCAACAATGGATCCCCTTTATTTATGTTCCAGGAACCACTCTGCCATATCCTGTAAAGTGGGATTGGACAAATTTACTTTTGGTTATGGGCACCTTAATGATATTGGGAAGTGTTGCCTCAGCATGGGCAAGTAGAGGAGTAAAGCAATAAATTTATACCCAGATAGGCTCTTCCACCTCTTCCAAAACGCGGTCTAAAGTGTCAAAAACTTCATTGGGGTCATCGGCAGTAACCATTGCCGTTCTGAAGGGTTTGAAATGGGGGATGCCTTTAAAATAATTGGTATAATGCCGACGCGTTTCCAAAACGCCCAACACTTCTCCTTTCCAGGTAATGGACATCTCAAGATGTCTTCTTGCTACTTCTACTCGGTCTTTTAGGGTGGGGGGGTCGCAATGCGTCCCTTTTTCAAAATAATGTTTTACCTGATTGAAAAACCAAGGATTTCCTATACTGGCCCTGCCGATCATGGCTCCATCCAAGCCGTAGCGGTCTCGCATTTCCATAGCGCGTTCAGGACAGTTTACGTCTCCATTTCCAAAAATGGGAATATGCATTCTGGGGTTTTCCTTTACTGCAGCAATGGGTTTCCAATCGGCATCTCCTTTATACATTTGAGCTCGGGTTCTGCCATGAATGGAAATGGCCTTTGCTCCAGCATCTTGCAAGCGTTCTGCTACTTCTACTATTTTTATAGAATCGTGATCCCACCCCAAACGGGTTTTAATCGTTAACGGTAAGGAAGTGTGTTTGGCCATTTCGGAGGTCAGTTTGACCATCAGTGGAATGTCTTTGAGAATTCCTGCTCCAGCACCTTTACTGACTACTTTTTT
Organism: Flavobacteriaceae bacterium; assembly: GCA_030830625.1. Classification (GTDB taxonomy): domain Bacteria; phylum Bacteroidota; class Bacteroidia; order Flavobacteriales; family Flavobacteriaceae; genus UBA8316. Next base: position 42,138 of record JAURMQ010000110.1, on the reverse strand, counting down.
GACTGGACACCCAAAGTTTATGTCAATGATATCGGGTTTGGAAGCCTCGACAATTTCAACAGACCGCAACATGGAATCCAAATGAGCGCCAAAAATCTGAATGCCTACGGGACGTTCTTTTTCGTATATATCGAGTTTTTGTACGCTTTTAGCAGCGTCTCGAATAAGGCCCTCACTGGATATGAACTCTGTATAAACAACATCGGCACCGTTTTCTTTACAAAGGGCACGAAAAGGCGGATCACTCACGTCTTCCATAGGAGCCAGCAAAAGAGGAAAATTTCCTACCGATATATCGCCAATTTTGACCATTTGTTGTTTTTACAAAAATAACAAAATCCTCCGCGATATTGAGTTATTATTCTAAGTCGAAAGTATTGAGGATATTTTGAGAAAAATTGGCGTCCCAGATTTGATCTACCTCTCCGTTGTTCAGATAATAAATTCTTGGAGGAGCATCCCCTATCAGATCAAAAAAGGTATTGACATTGATAAAATCGTAGGGAAATGATGATTGGGTCAGATTTTCAAACGCCTCAACGCTCGTAGAGCCTTCTTGATAAAAAAGCACATAGAGTTTTGGAAAGTTTTTATATAATCTTTGTAGCTTTCCCAATTCTGTAGCCGCTTCCTGGCAGTGTTCGCAGTCCATATTTAGAACAGCAATCAAATTTTTACCACTAGAAAGATCCACCCTGCCTTTGGGTTCGAAATGGGTAAAGGTATCGAAAGGGAAGTCCTCATGATTGGGCATGGGCAAAAACAACCACATGCTGAAAATGACTGCTCCCGCAAATCCTATGGGAATCTTTTTGGAGATGCGTTGGGGTTGGCCTGTTTTGAAAATGACAAATGCCACTGCCATCATCACCCCATTTTTGAGGATCGACTGTTCGGGGGTCATGGAAATCATTTCGCCAAAACATCCACAATTTTCGGTATCTCCAATAAACCAGAGGTAGGTCAAATGAACGGTAAATCCTCCCAACAACAACAAAGTGAATTGCATTATTTGTTTGACATAAAAAGGGAAAAACATGAGGAAACCCAAAGCAAACTCAAGTCCTATAAAAAAGCGTGCCATATGGCCCGCAAAAGCTCTACTGGATGCCAAACCTTGGTCCATCAGGGTAATTTCAAAAAAGCCAGGAGCCACCGCTTTGGTATAGGCCGAAAATATAAAAGTGACCCCCAAAAGCACTTGAAGGGTTTTAGAAAGGTAATTCATTCCATAAATTTTAGTGAATTTAATGAAAAAAATATCCCTTCCTTTATGCTGTTGTATTAATAAATTACCAGGAGTGAAAACTAACCTACTGAAAACTAAAAATAATTGTAAAAGAAAAAAAGCAAGCTTTCAAAATAAGTATCTTTGTCTTAGCAGAGGAAAATGCGCGGATGAAACACCTTAGAAATTTTTGCATTATAGCCCATATCGATCACGGGAAAAGCACCCTAGCCGACCGATTATTGGATTTTACGGGAGCGGTGACCTCTCGCGAAAAGCAAGAGCAGTTGTTGGACGATATGGATTTGGAGAGAGAGCGGGGGATCACCATCAAATCTCACGCCATCCAAATGGAGTATGAACACGAGGGAGAGCAGTATGTTTTTAACCTGATTGATACCCCTGGACACGTTGACTTTTCTTATGAAGTGTCACGTTCTATTGCTGCTTGCGAGGGTGCTCTATTGGTCGTGGATGCCGCCCAAAGCATTCAAGCACAAACCATTTCCAACCTCTATTTGGCTTTGGAAAATGATCTGGTAATCATTCCGGTTCTTAATAAAGTGGACCTACCTTCTGCCAATCCCGAAGAGGTAACCGACGATATCGTTGACCTGTTAGGATGTAAGGCCGAGGAGGTCATTCCTGCTTCCGCAAAAACAGGATTGGGAATTAAAAATATTTTGACCGCTATTATTGATCGTATTCCTCCTCCCAATGGAAAAGTAGATGCCCCACTGCAAGCGCTGATTTTTGACTCTATCTATAACCCTTTTCGAGGAGTTGAAACTTATTTTAGAGTGGTCAATGGTGAGATCAAAAAAGGACAAAAAATACAGTTTGTTGCCACGGGTAAAACCTATTTTGCGGATGAAATTGGAACGCTGAAACTCAAGCAAGTTCCCAAAAACGTAATTTCTGCAGGAGATGTTGGTTACCTCATCACGGGAATCAAAGAGGCCAAGGAAGTTAAGGTTGGAGATACGCTTACTGGAGCGGACAATCCCACTCAAGAGATCGTAGATGGATTTGAGGAAGTTAAGCCTATGGTTTTTGCTGGAATTTACCCCGTAGATACAGAAGAGTATGAAGAGTTGCGTGCCAGTATGGAAAAACTACAGTTGAATGATGCCTCACTTGTTTTTGTGCCAGAAAGTTCAGCGGCACTGGGGTTTGGTTTTCGTTGTGGTTTTTTAGGAATGTTACATTTGGAAATCATCCAAGAAAGACTGGAGCGAGAATTCAACATGACCGTTATTACTACGGTTCCAAACGTTTCTTACCACGCTTATATCCGGAAAAACCCCGATGAGATTATTCTGGTCAACAATCCCTCGGATTTGCCTGATCCTTCTTTTTTAGATCGGGTTGAAGAGCCCTATATCAAAGCTTCCATCATTACCAAATCGGATTTTGTAGGAAATGTCATGTCGCTTTGTATTGAGAAAAGAGGGGTGATAACCAATCAAACGTATCTCACTACCGAAAGAGTAGAGTTGAATTTTGATATGCCTTTAGCCGAAATTGTTTTTGATTTTTATGACCGCCTGAAAACAGTTTCAAAAGGATATGCTTCTTTTGACTACTCTCCCATTGGAATGCGTTCTTCAAAATTAGTAAAGGTGGATATACTCCTTAATGCCAACCCTGTTGACGCACTTTCTGCATTGATTCATTCAGATAATGCATACTACATTGGGAAAAAAATGTGTGAAAAGCTTAGAGAACTAATTCCCAGACAACAGTTTGATATTCCAATACAAGCTGCTATTGGTGCGAAGATCATTTCTCGAGAAACCATCAAAGCGCTTCGTAAAGATGTTACCGCTAAGTGTTATGGAGGAGACATCACTCGAAAACGTAAACTTCTCGAAAAACAAAAAAAGGGGAAAAAGAAAATGCGTCAGATTGGAAATGTAGAAATTCCCCAACAAGCTTTTATGGCGGTCTTAAAACTCAATGATTAAGGGGACGAAAACCCTTTATGCTGTTTATTTAACGCTCTTTTCATTACCTCAGCTGTAAAGCTGAATGTTCCCTAAATGATCGTGGGATCTATCACTGATTTGAAAAATACAGTTGAGGTTCATATGATTCGATTGAGCAAGCATTCATAGCATTTTTGTGCCGGTAATTTTGTTTTAAAAGATTTAAAAGATAATTTAGTAAGAAACCCTCTATATGAATAGCTTTGTGGTTTTCATCTTCATCGTTTCAAGCTTTTTTTGGGGTTGTGAAAACGCCCCAACTCGGCAAAACAAACTGCCAAATATAATCTTACTATTGGCTGACGATATGGGCTACGGGGATTTTGAAATGATTGGGGGGGCAACCAAAACTCCCCACTTGAATCGACTGGCAAGTGAAGGCTTGATCTTTAAAAATTTTTATGCTGCAGGTCCCAACTGCTCTCCCTCAAGAACCGGTTTAATGACCGGAAAAAGCCCCGCCAAAGTGGGTATGTACAGTTATCGACCTCCCGATCATCCGTTGCATCTTCCAAGGCAGGAAGTAACACTCGCAGAATTACTAAAAACCAAAGGCTATCGGACAGCACATTTTGGCAAATGGCACTTGGGAGCGCTCAGCCATAATTCTGAACTTGAACACCCTCAACCTCATGAGCACGGTTTTGATTACTCTTTGGGAACTGAAAACAACGCAGAACCTTCTCATCTTAATCCTAATAATTTTGTGCGAAATGGTAAAAATTTGGGAATCGTTGAAGGGTATTCTTGTCAGATTGTTGCCGATGAATGTATGGATTGGCTCAATCAAAAAAGTGACGCCCCCTTCTTTGCTTATCTTGCATTTCACGAACCTCATGTCAAAGTCGCTTCTCCCCCCGAACTGGTAGAGAGATATAGTGATCTCCCGAGAAAAGACGCAGAATACTTGGCCAATATCGACCATCTGGATACTGCCATCGGAAGAATTCTCTCCTACTTAGAACAAAATAATTTAATGAAAAACACGATCATTGTGTTCAGCTCCGACAATGGTTCTTATCGTTTGGCCTCCAATGCTGGTTTGAAGGCCGTTAAAAGTTATTTGTACGAAGGTGGAATTAAAGTCCCGGCAATAATGAGATGGTCGGGCATTAAGACCAAACAAAAGGAAATCGCCCGACCAACAGCCTTGGTCGATATAGTGCCCACCCTATGCGAAATCGTGGGCATTGAACCTCCTGAGAACTTGGATGGAACAAGTTTATTGCCTCTTTTGGAAGGAGCAGACTTTCATCGTAAACGTCCGCTTTACTGGTTTTTTTACCGCACTAGCCCTGAAATTGGCATGCGTGTAGGAGATTATATGATATTAGGGCTCGATCATGATACCATTCCACGACCTCATCAATTTTCTCAAGACGATTATGAATATCTGAGAAATATTAAACTAGAAGATTATGAATTGTATGACTTGAGTAAAGATTTCTCTCAGGAAAACGATCTATTTGATACGCACCCCAAAAAAGATTCTCTCAAAGCCCTTCTCGATAATCAATTGACAGAAATAAAGAGCAATCTCTATCCTTGGAAGGACTTGCCGCTCAATTTGGAGAATAGGAAAATGAAAAAAAATTGGGTTAGATACTAATAATAAATTTGGATACTGGATATCGAATTTCTATATTAAGGCTATGAGTTCAGTAAGCTTCAAGAAAATACTGGTTGGATTTGCCTTCTCACCCAACCTTAAAGCCAATGTTTACGAGGCTTTGAGGATGGCTGATTATTTTGAGGGTGAGTTGGTTTTTGTTCATGTAGGAAGAAAGACAGTTGAAAAAGAATCTCTTTTTAAGGAAATTGTAGCTTCGAGCCCCGCACAGTCAAAAAAAATTTCCATCTATTGGAAAGAAGGGAATCCTGTAACTACCCTATTGCAAACGAGTGAGGAGCTGCATGTAGATTTAATTCTCTTAGGAGCACTAAAAAGAGAAAATGTTGTCAAGTTTTATCTGGGATCAATTGCACGAAAAATAACCCGCAAAGCTAAATGTTCTGTGCTCCTTTTAATAAATCCTTCGGTAGAGCGACGCCCTTGTCAGCACATTGTGGTCAATGGATTTGACAGTCCCCAAACAGAGATAACGATTGGTACCGCTTTTATGGTAGCCAAGGCTTTGGGGTCTAAAAAAATCTCCTTGGTGGAGGAAATCAGTAGATCAAAGGTGGCTGTTGCGGTAGACGACGACAGAAGTTTAAGGCAAGCGACTTTAAGAAAGGAAGAGTTGAGAAAGCAGGAACAAACCCGGGTAAAAGATGTGGTTCAAAAACTAGCTGTGGGACTGACCAAAGATGTTAATTGGACCACCCAAAGTATTTTCGGGAGAAGAGGATATTCCATCGGTCATTATGCCAAAGTAGTGCGTGCAGATTTATTGATCATGAACGCAAGGGAGAACCTCAGTTTTATCGACCGGCTCATTACAAGAGATATAGAACATATTTTAGCAGAATTACCCACGGACGTTTTAATCGTAAACTCAAAAGGATATGAATAAAACCAGACCTTTATTGCTGTTTATCGGAGACTTGCCCAAGAATCTTTTTTCGGGTTTTGTAGTTTCTCTGATTGCTTTGCCCTTGGGATTAGGGTTGGCCATTGCCTCAGAGGCGCCTCCTATGGCCGGTATCATTGCCGCCGTTGCCGGAGGTATGGTCGTATCTATCCTAGGGGGATCGCACCTCACCATTACTGGTCCAGGAAATGGACTGGTCATTGTAATTCTCTCTGCCATTGTCGGTATGGGAGAAGGTGATTTGTATCAAGGTTACTTGCATACTTTAGGAGCCATTATGATTTCGGGCTTGTTGCTGTTTATTTTTGGAGTTTTCCGATTGGGAGCATTGAGCGAGTTTTTTCCTTCTACAGCCCTTCAGGGAATGTTGGCAGCCATCGGGGTGGGTATTTTGGCCAAGCAATTCCACGTTATGTTGGGCTTTACCACCGTAAAAGGGAACACCATCGATCAATTGATTTTGATTCCCAGCTCACTCAAGAATTTATTGGCCAATCCTTCTACAGAAATGATTTTGGCAAGCGGCATAGGAGTAATAAGTCTGATCTTTTTGTTTTTGTATGCCCGGATTAGAAATTCTGTTTTTCAATTGATCCCTGCCCCTATGTGGGTGGTAATTGTCTCTATTGGAGTGATGTATTACTATGATATTGTCATGAAAAACCCCGAAGTGTTGGGAGCGAATCTTATGATTACCCTACCCGAAAACCTTTTAGCATCTCTTCCTTCTCCTAATTTCAGCAAACTCCTTTCTTCCGATTTTATAGGCTATACCCTGTCCATTACTTTGGTGGCCGGAATAGAATCCTTGTTGAGCATTAAAGCCGTTGATAAATTGGATCCCCTCAAAAGAAGGTCAAATATCAACAAGGACCTTAGAGCATTGGGAATAGCCACAGGAATCAGTGGTTTTTTTGGAGGACTCAATGTGGTTACAGTAATTGCGAGAAGCTCAGTAAATGTAAACAATGGAGGAAAAAATCGTTCAGCGAATTTTTTTCACGCTGCCTTTCTTGTGCTTTTTATTCTTTTGTTTGCCAAGCAAATTCAAAAAATTCCATTGCCTGCCCTTGCCGCCATATTGGTTTATACGGGTTACAAACTTTCTGCGCCCAATAATTTAATACGGATCTATAAAATTGGAAAAGAGCAAGCCTTAATCTTTGTTACTACCTTGGTCGCAACCCTATTGACCAGTCTTACTACAGGAATATTACTCGGGATACTCTCTACTCTTTTGATGCATATCATCTTAAATAAAAGTGTTGTGCTGTTTTCACGCAACTGGCTTAAACCCAATGTGCTGATGTACTTGGAAGAGGAAACGGGCAACTATTATGTGAGTGTAAAAAACTTTTGTAGCTTTTTGAACTTTTTTAAACTAAAATCTAAACTTGATGAAATTCCCCCCAGCGAACACGCTATCATTGATTTTTCGCTCTGTGAATTTGTGGACCATACCGTTATGGAGGGCCTCAACGACTACAGTCGAAGTTTTTCCCGCCAAGGAGGGTTTTTCGAAATCATCGGTCTGGATATTCATGAAGCCAAAACAGAGCATCCATTTGCCATTAGAAAAAGTCTCCCAGAATCTTCTCTTTTCAATTTTCAAGTTTCTTTGACCAAGAGACAAAAACTATTACAAAAACTTTCATCCATTTTGAATTGGAATTATCTGCCCGATCCTGTTTCAAATTATGTAGACTTAGAGCGCTTTTTATATTTCAAAACCAGGTTGATCAATTACCGTTATAATAGTTTGGAAAGCCAAAACAAAGAGTTTTTGCTTTTCGATCTTTCCTACAGTGAAGGGGCGTTTATCGCCAAGGAAGATTTGAGATCTACTTTTTTACAAATCAAAACCTGCAAGAATATGCCAATTTTTGTCTTGGATAAAGAAAACTTTATGACTGCACTATTTCAGCTTTCGGGCCTAAAAGATATCAACTTCAAACAGCATCGTAATTTCTCCAGAAGATTTTACCTCAGTGGCGAAAATGAAAAATCCATCCGTTCTTTTTTTACGGAAGATCTTATTGTTTTTTTCGAAAGCCACCCTGCTTTCTACTTGGAGTCAAAAGGAGACAGCATATTGATTCGCGGCAAAGAGCGGCTGGCGAGTATTCAGGAGGTAAAACAAATATTATCTTTTGCCGAAGAGCTGCTTAAAATACTGGAAAATAAATAAAAAAATTTATCTTTCCCTAAGGAAACCATTCGCACGTCTTGTTATTAAATATATAAAAGCTATCACTATGAAAATCAAGTTTACTCTATTGTGTATTTTTTGCTTTATGTCAATCCTCAATGCTCAACAAAAAAAGACCCTCGGTTCTATAGATCGTTTACTTCCAGAAATGGACCGTTACGTTGCTCAAGGAGCTGAGATCGAAATTCTTGCAGAAGGTTTTGGTTGGTCGGAAGGTCCTGTATGGGTTGACCCTCTCAATGCCTTATTGTTCTCTGATGTTCCCAATAATAAAATTTATCAGTGGCATGAAAAGAATGGACTTAGCGTTTTTCTTGAACCCAGTGGCTATACAGGTATTGCTCCAGGAGAGAAAAAAGCAGGCTCTAATGGATTAATTTTAAATGATCAAGGGGAACTCATCATTTGTATGCACGGAGATAGAAGGGTCGCTCAACTCGATAGTTGGGAACAGAAAAACTTAAAAACTTTGGTGGGTAAATACCAAGGAAAATATTTCAACAGCCCGAATGATTTGGTATATGCTAAAAATGGGGATTTGTACTTTACCGATCCTCCTTATGGTTTGCAAAAAGGAGATGATGATGAACTGAAGGAACTTCCTTTTAACGGCGTTTTTAAACTCACTACTTCAGGTGAGCTTTCACTGATCATTGATGATCTGACCCGACCCAACGGTATCACGATCTCCAATGACGGAAAAACCCTTTATGTGGCTGTTTCTGATGCTAAAAATCCCCGAATCATGGCCTATGATATTGTTCCTAAGGGAGTGGAAAACGCAAGGGTTTTCTTTGATGGCAATGCCTTGGCAAAAAAGGACAAAGGAAGTTTTGATGGGCTTAGGGTTCATCCTTCAGGAACGGTTTTCAGTACCGGCCCGGGGGGTGTTCTTGTAATTACTGCCGAAGGGCAACATCTCGGTACCATTAGAACAGAAGAAAGAACAGCCAACTGTGTTTTTGATACTAACTTTGAGTACCTCTACATGACCACACATATGTACCTTACCCGTATTAAACTATAAAATCGTGCAACTTCATTCCATAGCCTGTGGAAATTTTAAACTAGACGGTGGAGCTATGTTCGGCGTTGTTCCTAAGCCCATTTGGGAGCGAACCAACCCTGCCGACAGCAACAATCGTATAGAAATGTGCAGCAGATCCTTATTGATAGAGGATGGCAACAGACTCATTTTGATCGACACAGGAATGGGAAACAAGCAAAGTGAAAAGTTTTTTAGCCATTACGACCGGTGGGGAAATGATAATTTAAACCAATCCCTTCGCCAAAAAGGATTTCATAGAAATGATGTCACGGATGTGTTTTTTACCCATCTCCACTTCGATCATTGTGGTGATGGTGTCATCAAAAACAGTAGAGGAATACTTGAACCCTCCTTTAAAAACGCCGTATTTTGGTCTCACGAAGACCATTGGCAGTGGGCTACCCAACCCAATTTGCGCGAAAAAGCTTCTTTTCTGCCTGAGAACATTTTACCCATTCAAGAAAGTGGGCAACTAAAACTTCTCAAAGGAGCAGACTTTATGATGAAAAACACCCCCTTGGGCTTTGATATTATTTTGGTCAATGGTCACACCGAAAAACAAATGTTACCCGTTTTGAAATACCGTGATAGGACGCTGGTTTTTGCGGCAGATCTTATCCCAACCGTTGGCCATCTGCCCATTCCCTATGTAATGGGCTATGATACCCGTCCACTGATCTCCATGGAAGAAAAAAATCAATTTTTGAAAATGGCTTGCAAAGAAAATTTCTTGCTATTTTTAGAGCACGATCCTTTCAATGAAATGATATCGCTACAAGAAACCGAGAAAGGCGTAAGAATGAATGAAAAACACAACCTAGCCTCTTTTTTTTAATGAAAAAACTGTTTTACATACTGATGTTTCCCCTTCTGATTTCTTGTGGAGGAATAAAATTTGTTGGAAGCCCAACCCTCACGACTCTGACTCAATTCAACAAAAAGCAGTCTTTGGTGGAAGAAGAAGAAAAGTATTGGCACTTAATGGATTTGAGCCAAGACAGTATCCCAGGAATGAGCGTAGAACGCGCCTACCAAGAGCTGATTAAAGATCAAAAAGGCGAAGAGGTTATTGTCGCTGTCATCGATTCTGGGGTCGATATTGAACATTCTCAGCTTCTATCTTCTGTTTGGGTAAACGAAGATGAAATTCCCAATAATAATCTGGATGACGACCTAAACGGATACATAGACGATGTACACGGATGGAACTTTCTTGCAGATGCTGAACTCGAAAATATGGAATCTGTTCGACTACAAAAAAAAGAAGATCCAGAATCTAACGCTTATAAAAAATGGGAGAAAGACCGAATCAAAAATTTAGAAAACAAAGAGGGTGAGTTGATGGGTATTAAAGAAATGCTTCGTCAATTTCGAGAGTCAGACAGCATCATTAAAATTACATTAGAAAAAGAAAACTATAGTCTTGAGGAAGTGGAAAGTTTTTCTCCAAAAACTTTTGCCCTCTTGGAAGCCCTCATGTTCAATCGGTTTTTGAATAAAAATCAATTGACAAAACCAAAGCTCGAGAAATACCTAAAAGGAGCCGAAAGCGGTATTAAAGCCCACTACAATATTAATTTTGACGGAAGGGTCTTAGTGGGAGATAATCCTGACGATATCAATGACAGAAACTACGGCAATGCCAATGTTATTGGCCCATCAAAAGACGGTGCTACTCACGGGACGCATGTCTCTGGAATCATCGCTTCAAATCGTGGAGATGGTAAAGGAAACAAAGGGGTTTTTGATGGTGCTAAAATTATGGTTTTAAGGGCTGTCCCAGACGGGGACGAATACGACAAGGATGTGGCCCTTGCGATTCGTTATGCGGTTGACAATGGGGCAAAAGTGATCAACACCAGTTTTGGAAAGGGCTACTCACCCCACAAAGAATGGGTTTGGGATGCCCTAAGACATGCCGAAAAAAATGATGTTTTGATTGTCAATGCGGCTGGAAATAGTGGAGCCAATATTAATCCCGGTGAGAAAAAGTCATATGTAACCGATGAAGTGGACGGTAAAGAGATGGTTTCAAATTTTATAACCGTAGGTGCCGTAGGGTCTTCTTATGACCCCGATCATATTGCGTCTTTTTCAAACTTTGGTTCAGAAAATGTAGATGTTTTTGCCCCTGGTGAAAAAGTTTGGTCTTCTGTTCCAAACGAAAAATACGAATTCTTCAGTGGAACTTCTATGGCAGCCCCAAACGCTTCAGGTGTTGCTGCTGTGGTCAGATCTTTTTTTCCAAAATTGGAAGCGCATCAGGTAAAAAAAATACTTATAGATTCTGGTATGCCTCTTTACCCTTCTGTTAAAAACCCAGATTCTGGTTCACTGGTTCATCCCAAAACTCTTTCGCGTTCCGGAAAAATGGTTAACCTTTACAATGCTCTCATATTTGCCTCAAACAAAAATTATAAAAAATGAAAACTATTCCCTACTTAATTCTATTGATCATTATCAGCTCCACAACATATGGCCAGTCCTATTGGCAGCAAGCCGTGGATTATAAAATGAATGTCGATATTGATGTTAAAACTTTTCAATATTCAGGAGAACAAGAACTGTTGTACACCAATAATTCTCCCGATAGTTTAAAAAAAGTATTTTATCATTTGTATTTCAACGCCTTTCTGCCCCAGAGCGATATGGCGGTAAGAATAAAAACAGGAAAAGATAAAAACACTCGTTTTGATTTGGACATCGATTCATTACAACCCCATGAAATCGGCTATTTGAAGGTTTCCCATCTGAAACAGGACGGTGCCCCAGTGCATTATGAGCTGTCTGAAACCATTTTGGAAGTGGTATTAGCTCAAACGCTTTTACCCGGAAAAAGTACACTCTTAACCTTAAAATTTGAGGGGCAAATCCCTAAAATAGTGCGTCGTGCAGGAAGAGATTCCGAGGAAGGGGTTTCCCTTTCTATGGCGCAGTGGTATCCCAAAATGGCAGAGTACGATTACGAGGGATGGAATGCAGAACCTTATCTTGGGCGCGAGTTTCATGGCGTTTGGGGCGATTTTGATGTGACCTTAAATTTGGATAAAAAATATATTGTAGCCGCAAGTGGTTACCTACAAAACCCCGATGAAGTAGGGCATGGCTACAGTTCAAAAAAAGGAAAGGCAAAGAAAGGTAAATTGAAATGGCATTTTGTGGCACCAAAGGTGCATGATTTTACTTGGTCGGCTGATCCTCAATACATTCATGATACTTATGATGGTCCCAACGATGTACGTCTCCATTTTTTTTACAAAGACAATCCTAAGTACAATGAGAACTGGAAAAAACTGCAACCCAAAACGGCTGAGTTAATGCGTTTTTTTAATCAAACCATTGGCGATTATCCTTACAAACAATACACGGTGGCCCAAGGGGGTGACGGAGGAATGGAATACGCCATGTTAACCCTCATTACGGGGCAGAGAAAATTTGGCAGCCTGGTCGGAGTTACAGCTCATGAGTTGGCACATTCTTGGTTTCAACATGTACTGGCAACAAACGAGATGAAATACGAATGGATGGATGAAGGTTTTACGACTTATATCTCTACCCTAGCCAAAGATAAAATCCTCGATCAAAACAATTTTTTTCCTTTAGAATCGTCTTACAATAATTACCTCCGCCTCGCTAAGTCTGGAAAAGAACAGCCACAACAAACCAATGCCAACCGTTATGATTACAATATGGCTTATGAAATTTCGGCCTACAGTAAAGGTGCTGTTTTTTTGAGTCAACTGGGATATGTAATTGGTGAGGATAATCTGGCAAAAACCCTAAAAGAGTATTATCGACAATTTCAATTTAAACACCCCGTTCCTGACGATTTTAGGCGCGTGGCCGAACAAGTATCTGGCATTCAATTAAGGTGGTATTTGACGGATTGGACGCAAACAACAAATACCATTGACTATGGTGTAAAGTCGGTGAAGGAAGCCGACGGAAAAACGATCATTAGATTAGAAAGAATTGGTTCTATGCCCATGCCATTAGAGGTGCTAATTAATTTTAGAGATGGAACCTCAGAGGTTCATTACATTCCTATTGCATTGATGCGTGGTGAAAAAAAGAATCCTTACGCGTTGACGTGGAAGGTTCATAAAGATTGGTCTTGGGCCAAACCCGAATATGAGTTTATTGTCGATCGTCCCAAAAGTGAGATTGTAGATTTGTATGTTGACCCTACCTACTATATGGCCGATATTGACCGAGACAATAACTCTTATTTTAACGAACCCTGATGTCTGGTCAACAGATAAAAAAACTGAAGAGTAAAACTCAAATTGACCGAGTTTTCAAAAGAGGGAGAACCGTAAAATCTGGGGTATTAGCCATGCACTATATTGAGAAAGATTGCGAACAAAATTATGTTCATATAGGGGTTGGTGTTCCCAAACGATTTGTTTTGTTGGCGTGTCGGCGAAATCGAATAAAAAGACAAATTAGGGCGGTTATCCAGCAACAGCAAAAAGAAGTTTTTGAGGTGCTTCATCCAGGTTATTACATGATATTGTACAAAGGGAGGGTGGTGGCCGATACCGATGATCTGTTTACAAGCCTCCGGGGGCTGATGCGGAATTTATCAAGCTGATGTCAAGGTACATGGCGCAGTGGGGAATTCCGTCCTCTAAATATATTTTTCCTTTCTCGACAAAACCCAAACGTTTATAAAAGTTTTTAAGGTGATCTTGGGCTGAGATTGTGATGGCCGCGCCTGCAAATTTACTCCTACAAAACACAATGCTTCTTTTCATTAAAGAAAGTCCAATACCTTTTCCCCTGTTTTCTTTTTGGATGACAACGCGTCCTATCTTGGAGTATTTATCATCTATTGTGCTGGGAGCAAAAAAGCGAGAATAAGCGACCAACTTTTTTTTGGAATAACCCATTACATGTGTGGCTTGATCGTCTTTTTTGTCCAAGTCTTGATAGGCACAGTCTTGCTCTACTACAAAAACAGAGGCGCGTAGCTTTAATATATCATAAAGCTCTTTCAATTCAAGGTTGTTAAATTTTTTAAAGGACCACTTTATCATTTACATACAAGGTATTTTTTCGATTCTTTTCAGGTGTCTTCCTCCTTCAAAAGGAGTGCTCAAAAAGAGGTCAACCATTTCTATGGCTTGCTCTAAATTGACGAAACGTGCGGGGATGCTAATGATATTTGCGTCATTGTGTTGTCTTGCCAATCGAGATATTTCTGCGGTCCAGCAAAGCGCAGCTCTTATCTTTTGATGTTTATTGGCTGTAATAGCAGCTCCATTTCCACTACCACAAATGATGATGCCAAAAGTAGCTTTATTCTTTTCTACATCCTGAGCCACAGGATGCACAAAATCTGCATAGTCAACACTGTCCTGATTGTTGGTGCCGTGATTGTAAAGCAGATGCCCTTTTTCTTTTAGGTGAGAGATGACTGCTGTTTTTAGATCAACACCCGCATGATCATTTCCTATTGATATATTCATTCTTTTTTTCTAAGGATTAAAACCGGTTTAAACTGTTGGTTAATGTTTTGATTAAATGTTGATAATTACTTTTTATTAATTTGAAGTATCTGATTAAAAATTACAATCAAATCTACAAATCTATTTTCCAAATTTAGTTATCAATTATAGTCTCGAACTTATGAGAAAATGAATCCCAATTTTCAACACTAAATTTACGTATTTACGCTTTATAAAGTTAACAATATTTTTATGTTAACTAATGTTTATATTCTATCTAATCTATTCATTGGCAGAATGTTATTGTTATTTATATTATTAATAAAATGTTCGTTTTTTTGTGTTTTTTAATTTTACATTATTTATTTATTGAACTTCTTAGCCCTATTCACTCCCCATAATAAACATCATTATTTTTTAAATTTTTAAAAAAAAGAAATTTATTATTGTTAAGGGTTTTAATAAGTTAATAGCCAGACAAGAAAAGAAAACTTAAATTTGCTGTAGATAAAAATTTAATGTCGAAAAAGAAAAAAACGGATAGGAATATTCAAGGAAAAGTTCTTACAGTTTTTAAGGAAAGTCCAAAGAAATCATTCAATTATAAGCAAATAGCTGCAAAACTCAATATAAGTGACACACAGAGGAGAAATGCAGTAATCAAAGCCTTAGGCCAACTTTCATCTCAGAAAATAATTGACCAAACAGGACCGGGTAATTATATCATAAGAACAGAAAAAAAAGATTACATAGAGGGAGTTATAGAGATTACTTCTACAGGCAATGCTTATCTGCTCACTTCAGACGATCAAGAGGATGTATTTATCGCAAGAAAGAATACAAACAGATCCTTAAACGGTGATACTGTGTTGGTTTATCAAATTAAAAAATCAAAAGCAGGGAAAAGAGAAGGTGAAGTAGTTGAGGTAACACAACGAGCTACTAAAAAATATATAGGAATATTAGAAAAAAAGAAAGATTTTGGCTTTGTAAACATGAGATCTTCAAGAATGCATACTGATTTTTTTATAGAAAAAGAAGAGCTTAAAGATTATGCAGATGGCGACAAAGTGGTTGTACAGTTTAAGAGCTGGCCAAAACAAACAAGCTCCCCTTTTGGTAAAATAGTAAAATCATTAGGGAAACCCGGAGACCTAAACACCGAGATGCATGGTATTATGTTTGAATATGGCTTTCCGGAAGAATTCCCGCCCGAAATCGAAGCATTTGCTCAGAATTTAAATCTTGGTATAGAAGAAAAAGAGCTGGCAAAAAGAAAGGATTTTAGAAGTAAAACCACCTTTACTATTGATCCAGTTACGGCCAAAGATTTTGACGACGCCATTTCATTTATAACCTTAGAAAATGGTAAAACTGAAATAGGGATTCATATTGCTGATGTGTCTCATTATGTAAGACCCAACAGTATTCTTGATGAAGAAGCCTATAATAGGGCAACATCTGTATATTTGGTTGACCGAGTTGTCCCAATGCTACCCGAAATATTGTCAAATGGAGCCTGTTCTTTGCGACCACATGAAGAAAAATATACTTTTTCTGCAGTATTTACGGTCAATGAAAAAATGGATATAGAACATGAGTGGTTCGGAAAAACCGTCATTCTTTCGGATCAACGATTTTCATACGAAGAGGTACAATACATCTTAGACAGTGGCGGAAAAACTGTCACAGAGGAAGTTTCACTTACAGATAAGGAATATGAGGTGGATAATGAAACATTTGAAGCCATCCAAAAACTTGATTTTTTTGCAAAAATATTAAGAAATAAAAGAATGAAAGAGGGAGCACTTTCTTTCGATCGTGTGGAAGTAAAATTCAATTTGGATCAAGAAAACAAGCCTGAAAGTATTTTTTTTAAAACGTCCAAAGACGCGCATAAACTCGTTGAAGAATTCATGTTGCTTGCCAACAGACGAGTAGCAGAATATATAGGAAAACAAAAACCAAAAAAACCTTTTGTTTATAGGGTTCATGATCTTCCAGACGAAGATAAATTGACGAATTTAAAAACAATTGCTACCAGCTTAGGCTATCAACTCAATTTAGATACCCATAGAATTAATGACTCCTTAAATAATCTATTAAAAGAAAGCCACGGCCAAAAGGAGCAACAACTTATTGATACCCTCACCATAAGATGTATGAGTAAAGCGGTTTACACGGTAAACAACATTGGTCATTACGGATTAGCATTTCAATACTATACTCACTTTACATCTCCCATAAGAAGATATCCCGATGTTTTGGTCCACAGACTGATGGAGTCTTATTTGAATGGTCAGGATCAAATCAATCCGATACTGTTAGAGGAAGCCTGTGTTCATTCATCAAACAGAGAGCAATTGGCAACCAAAGCGGAAAGAGATTCCATAAAGTATATGCAAGTGAAGTTTATGGAAGACAAAATTGATCAAAGTTTTGAAGGGGTTATCTCAGGGGTTACAGAACGAGGAATTTATGTAGAAATCGTTGAGAACAAGTGCGAGGGTATGGTAAAAATATCTGAAATAAAAGGAGATTATTACGTTTACGATGAAAAACGCCATTGTCTTATAGGAGACCGAACCCAAAAATCATATCAACTGGGCGATCCTGTAGTTGTAGTGGTCAAAAAAGCGGACATTATGAAGCGACAATTGGATTTTATTTTAGACCAAACAAAAGAATAATTATTTAATTTTATAAATAATAAACCCAAAGCATATGTCACGTTCGCTATTGTATAGCTATTTATTCCTTTCTCTTTCTTTCTATTCTCAAGCACAAGAGACAAGCGCCCTATCTGAAAGAACTCTCGGATTAAACGAATTTATAAACCTCAAAATTTACTCTGGAATAGAAGTAAAGCTCATCCCCGCAAAAGAGAATAAGGTTGTAATTGGCGGAGAGGATAGAAATGATGTTGTAGCTGTAATAAAAAGAGAAACCCTAAAAATAAGGCATTCTTTAGAACATATACTCAATCCGTCTTTTACCTATGTCGAGATTTATCATACAGCAGATTTGGATGAAATTAGCTTGTATCAAGGATCAAAACTGGAGACAGACAGCACTTACCGCCAAACCAGCATTTCCCTTAAAATCCAAGAAGGGTCCACGATGAATTTTCAGTTCGAAGGCGAAAAGTTAACCTCTACCATAAACTCTGGGGGTAAGCTATTCGTCACAGGTAAAGTGACCAATCACCAAACCGCCGTAAGTAGCGGAGGGTCTTGTGAAGCCGAAAATCTTCAGACAGAGCAAACAAAAGTAAGCGTTACGGCTGGTGGACTCTCTTATGTTTACGCCTCAACTTTATTAGAAGCTAAAGTTACGGCAGGAGGCATTATTAGAATTTATGGTAACCCTAAAAAGATGGTTACCAAAAAGACCATTGGGGGGCAAATTTTTGAAATGAAATAAAAAATCCCGTTTGTAAAACGGGAAGAAGAGGCATCGAGCGGATTCGAACCGCTGTACAAGCTTTTGCAGAGCTCTGCCTAGCCACTCGGCCACGATGCCATGTGGCAAAAATAGTAAAATTTTAACCTTTTTCGGTATTAGCGTTTTTCTTTTAAACGAACACAAACTTCTTTTACATCTCCACCTATAGGAGGGTTTTGTTTAGCAACAGTTACCACTACACTTTTAACCTCATTGAATCCGCTAAACACTCTATTAATGATGCGTTGGGCAACATGTTCCAGTAGTTTTGAGCGAACCAACATTTCTTCCTTTACGACGGCATTCAATTTTACATAATCTACTGCATCTTCAAGCTTGTCCGATTCAGAAGGCAAATCCATATTTGCCCCTACTGAAAGATTTACAATGTAATCGCTGCCAATTCTTTCTTCTTCCTCCATACACCCGTGAAACGCATAGACTCTGATGTTGTTTAATATTACTTTTCCCATCCTGAAGATTTCAGCAAATATATAATAACCACATTATTATATTTAATGATTAAGCCTTTTAATATCTTTGTCAAAAGTTAAGATGTCAGAAAAGCCGCTCAATTTTATTGAACACATCATCGAAGAGGATCTGAGATCGGGTCTTTCCCGAGACCAATTGAGATTCCGGTTCCCCCCAGAACCCAATGGGTATCTGCACATAGGTCACATCAAAGCCATTTGTCTTAACTTCAATTTAGGGCATCGTTACAAAGCCCCGGTCAATTTAAGGTTTGACGACACCAACCCCGCCAAAGAGGAAAGCCAATTTGTAGAGGCCATCAAAAATGATATAGAATGGTTGGGATTTCATTGGGACAAAGAATGTTATGCGTCTGATTATTTTTCTCAACTCTTTGATTGGTCTAAAATATTGATTAACAAGGGATTAGCCTATGTAGATTCTCAAACATCCGAGCAGATATCCGATCAAAAAGGCACACCTACTCTGCCGGGAGTACCCAGTCCATTTCGCAGCCGTTCCGTGGAAGAAAACCTTATGCTTTTTCAAGAAATGAAGGAGGGTAAGCACGCCGAAGGGAGTCACGTACTCCGAGCGAAAATCGATATGGCTTCTCCCAATATGCTTTTGAGGGATCCTGTCATGTACAGAATTTTGTTCAAAAGTCATCATAGAACAGGAGAAGAGTGGTGTATTTATCCCATGTACGATTGGACCCACGGTGAATCGGATTATATTGAAAAAATTTCCCATTCTTTGTGTTCGCTCGAGTTCAAACCGCATCGTGAATTGTATGATTGGTTTTTAGAATCCCTTTTTCGAAAAGAGCACTTTCGCCCTAAACAAAGAGAATTTGCACGCCTAAATCTTTCTTATACGGTGATGAGTAAAAGAAAATTAAAAAACTTAATTGACCAAGGCCATGTTACCGGATGGGACGATCCCAGAATGCCTACCATTAGTGGATTAAGAAAAAGAGGCTATACGCCCGAGTCATTGCAAAATTTTGTCAATACTGCGGGTGTGGCTAAAAGAGACAACCTTATCGATGTCTCTCTTTTGGAGTTTTGTGTTCGGGATCATTTAAATAAAATTGCTCCAAGAGTTATGGCGGTTTTGGATGCGGTGAAATTAACAATTAAGAATTATCCAGAAGGACAAACGGAATTTCTCAGTGCCGAGAACAATCCTGAGGACGAAAATTCGGGTTGTAGGGACCTTCCCTTTTCGGGGAGTCTGTATATAGAAAGAGAGGATTTTAAAGAAGAGGCCAACCGAAAATTTTTTAGACTTTCCTTGGGTAAAGAAGTACGATTAAAAAACGCATACATTATCAAAGGTGAAGACGTCATCAAAGACGCTCAAGGAAATATTACCGAAATCATTTGTTCCTATGATCCCATGAGTAGGAGCGGATCAGGAACCGAAGAAAGCCAAAGAAAAGTCAAAGGAACTTTGCACTGGGTATCTATAGAACACGCTAAACCGATTACCGTAAACCTTTACGACCGATTATTTTCAGTTGAGGAGCCAGACAAAAATAAAGATGAAGACCCAACTCAATTCATTAATCCAGATTCCCACAGTGAAGTAAAGGGCTACATTGAACCCAGCGTAGTAAGCGCAAAAGAGGGCGCCCAATTTCAGTTCCAACGCTTGGGCTATTTTATATTAGACAGCAAAAGCGAAGGAGGGACCTTGGTTTTTAACAAGACTGTGGGCCTTAGAGATACTTGGAAAAAGAGTTAACTTATTCTCCTTTCTTTTTTAGATTTTCTTTCTTCATGGCCTCTCCAATTTGGTTGCTGGCAGTAAAAGAAGCGACCATATTATTCAACATATCACTTCCCGCTTGTGGAGAATTAGGCAATAAGATTAAATTACTGTTGGTAGCTTCTCCAATAGATTGTAAGGTATCATAATGTTGGGTAACTACAATAAGCGCAGATGCCTCTTGAGAATTGATCCCTACATTATTTAACACATCGACAGACTCTTCAAGCCCCCTTGCAATTTCCCTTCGCTGGTCGGCAATTCCTTGGCCTTGTAGCCTTTTACTTTGAGCTTCAGCCTTGGCCTTTTCTACGATCAAAATCCTTGCTGCATCTCCTTCATATTGAGCTGCAATCTTCTGGCGTTCGGCGGCATTAATTCTGTTCATGGCAGTTTTAACCTCTGCATCAGGGTCAATGTCGGTAACCAAAGCTTTGATGATATCATATCCATAATTGATCATGGCATCATTCAATTCGCCTTTTACGGCATTCGCAATTTCATCTTTCTTTTCAAATACATCGTCCAGTCTCATTTTAGGGACCACTGCCCGAACAACGTCGAAGACATACGAAGTAATTTGGTCTTGAGGAAAGTCTAATTTGTAAAACGCATCGTAAACATGATCGGGAAGAATTTTGTATTGAACCGAAACTTTAAGCTTAACAAAAACGTCATCTTTGGTTTTGGTTTCAACGATTACATCGAGTTGTAAAACTCTCAGACTAACTCTTCCAGCAATCTTATCAATGAGTGGAATTTTAAAATGCAAACCGGGATTGCGAAAAGCAATGAACTTTCCGAATCGTTCGATCAAAGCTGAAGTTTGTTGTTTGACAACAAACACACCCGAAAGTAAAAAGAGTACAACAAATAAGATAATTACGTAAGTAGATAAATTCATGTTTTTTAGGTTAGTGAATAATAAAATTTTCAAGTCTTACTAAAGTTATCTCATTTCCGATAATCTCGCAAATGTTAAAAATATCTGGCCCGCTTAAATTTCCCACAATGGCCAATCGTAAACTTTGCATAATGGCTCCAAAAGGTAAGCCTTCATTCTCGTTCCATTTTTGAATACGTTCTTTCCATTCATTAACAGGAATATCCTCTTGTGCAAATCGTACGAATTGAGAAATAATTTTTTTAGGGTTGTGTTTTAGAATTTTATCCAAAACCTTCGAGTCGTATTCTTTTGGGTCTTTCCAAAAAAGCTCAGACTCTACTTTGAATTCATTCAGTAAAAATAACCGATCCCTCAGAAGGGCGTAGACGTCACTTCTCTTTTTTTCAGACCAATCGTAAGGCAGGTAATCTAAAAACTCAGGAAATCGCTCTAAAATGATTTTCGGGGCTGTAATTTCCAAAAATTTATGATTTACCCACTTGGCCTTTTCAAAATCAAATTTCGCCCCCCCCTTTTGAATTTTCTCCGGGTTAAAGATTTTAATTAAATCTTCTTTTTTAAAAATTTCTTCTTCTGTTCCAGGGTTCCATCCCAAAAGCGCCAAATAGTTCATCAACGCTTCAGGCAAAAAACCTCTTTCTTTAAATCCTTCAAAATTTTCCCATTGTAGAGGATAAACAGGAAATCCCATTTTTTCCCCATCTCTTTTTGACAACTTTCCTTTTCCTTGTGGTTTGAGTATCAAAGGGAGGTGCATAAATTTCGGAGCTGTCCACTCAAACGCATCATAAATCATTTGATGCAAGGGAAGCGAAGGTAGCCATTCTTCTCCTCGTATGACATGAGAAATTTCCATGAGGTGGTCATCCACCACATTCGCAAAATGATAGGTGGGCATCCCATCCGCTTTGAGCAATATCTTATCGTCAATTTCACCACTTTGAGTTTCTATAAACCCTCTAACACCGTCTTCTACTTTTATGGTTTTGCCCTCTTCAACTTTTAAGCGAATAACATAGGGAATGGTTTCTATCAACTCTTGGGTTTTCTCCTTTTTTTGAGTCAAAGAGTTGTTGAATTGCATACGATTGTGAGCGCCATATTTAAACGTTTTTTTCTGTTCTTCGTAATGGGTTCTGATTATTGATAATTCTTCGGCTGTATCGAATGCGTAATAAGCTTTTCCCTTTTCAATGAGCATTTCGATATGGTCTCTATAAATGTTTTTTCTTTCGCTTTGCCTGTAAGGGCCATATTCTCCACCTACTGAAGGCCCTTCGTCAGGCACAAGACCACTCCAATTTAGGGCCTCTACGATATAGGCTTCGGCCTTTTCAACTTTACGATTCTGATCGGTATCCTCAATTCTGAGTATGAATTTTCCTCCTTTGCTTTTGGCAAAGAGGTAATTGTACAATGCCGTTCTTAAGCCTCCAATATGAAGCGCCCCTGTGGGACTGGGTGCAAATCTTACGCGAACACTCATTCTTTTTTTTATCAAAGATAACATCAAGGTTTACTCCAATGAAATTATTTGTTTTTTCTTTGTTCTATATTTGTAAAAAAAACCGTGGTAAGCTTTATTCACGACAATTTTCTTACTCTTCAGGAGCCTGATTTGGCCCATTGGCTCAGTAGTGTTGCCCAAAGGGAAGGCTATACTTTAGATCGGTTAGAATATAACTTTGTAGACGCCGAAACCTTATTTTCCCTTAATCAAGAGTATCTCCAGCACAATACCGACACCGATATCATTACCTTTGATTATACAGAGACAAAAGCGATTCAAGCCGAGGCCTTTATTTCTTACCCAGCATTACGTCGAAATGCCAAATTAAATGGTCAAACCATTGAAAATGAAGTTCTTAGACTATTGTCACATGCGTTGCTTCATTGTATGGGGTACAACGATAAGTCGGATGAAGAAAAGAATACAATGCGATTAAAGGAGGAGGAGTGTATAAATTTGTTCCACGTGAAACACGGATATGTTTGAAGGAGTATACGATGTAATCGTTGTTGGGGGAGGTCATGCGGGGGCAGAGGCGGCTGCCGCTGCGGCCAATATGGGTTCAAGAACAATCCTGGTCACCATGAATTTACAAACCATTGGGCAGATGTCTTGTAATCCCGCTATGGGAGGAATTGCCAAAGGCCAGATTGTTAGGGAGATTGATGCTTTGGGTGGTTACAGCGGAATTGTGTCGGACGAGTCTGCCATACAATTCAAAATGCTTAATCGCTCCAAAGGTCCAGCAATGTGGAGCCCGAGGGTACAGTCCGATAGAATGCTTTTTGCCAAAAAGTGGAGAGATCTTTTGGAGCAGACCCAAATGCTTGATTTCTATCAAGACATGATCCAAGACATTATTGTAAACAATGGACGAATTGAGGGGGTGGTTACTTCTTTGGGGATACCCATACGTTCCAAAAGTGTGGTATTGACCAATGGAACTTTTTTGAATGGACTCATCCATATAGGGGAAAAAAATTACGGAGGCGGTCGGGCAGGCGAAAAAGCTTCTACAGGCCTTACTCAAAGCCTGGAAAATCTGGGATTTGAAGCAGGTCGTATGAAAACGGGAACCCCCCCAAGAGTGGATGGCCGTTCTCTAAACTAT
Source organism: Flavobacteriaceae bacterium (assembly GCA_030830625.1). Taxonomy (GTDB): domain Bacteria; phylum Bacteroidota; class Bacteroidia; order Flavobacteriales; family Flavobacteriaceae; genus UBA8316. The sequence continues at coordinate 18,462 of JAURMQ010000110.1, read as the reverse complement.
GAGGTGATGGAAGAACAACCCGGCGACATCAACCCTTCTAAGTTCAGTTATCTTAACACCACTCCACTCAGGCGACAGCGCAGTTGCCACATTACTTATACGAGCCCTGAGGTTCATGACCTGTTACGCACAGGCTTTGATCGTTCCCCTATGTTTAATGGAAACATACAAAGCACAGGACCGAGATATTGCCCTTCTATCGAAGACAAAATCAATCGTTTTGCCGACAAATCTAGACATCAAATATTTGTAGAACCTGAGGGATGGGATACGGTTGAGGTTTATGTGAATGGTTTTTCTACTTCTCTGCCTGAGGACATACAGTACCAAGCCTTGCGTTCGGTTAAAGGGTTTGAAAACGTCAAATTTTTTCGTCCGGGATACGCCATAGAGTATGATTATTTTCCCCCTACTCAATTAAAGAGTAGTTTGGAGACGAAACTGATTGAGGGATTGTTTTTTGCGGGACAAATTAATGGAACTACGGGGTATGAAGAAGCCGCATCTCAGGGGCTCATGGCGGGGATCAACGCCCACCTCAAGACCCTTGAAAAAGCCCCTTTTGTACTCAAAAGAAATGAGGCTTACATAGGGGTCTTGATCGATGATTTGATTACTAAAGGTACAGAGGAGCCGTACCGAATGTTTACCTCGAGGGCAGAATTCAGGACCTTATTACGCCAAGACAATGCCGATTTACGATTGACCCCCCTTTCTTATGATTTGGGTTTGGCCAAAAAAGAGCGATTGCAAGCGGTGGAGAACAAAGCTTCCAAGACGAAGGAACTCGTTCAGTTTTTCAAAACGCAAAGTTACTTCCCCGAAGAAGTCAATCCAATTCTCGAAAAGAATGACTCGGCGACAGTTAAACAGTCCGATAAACTCAGTAAAATATTATCACGCCCCAAAATTACACGTCAACACTTGGCAAACATTCCCGCCATTAAGGCTTTTGTAGAGGAGCAAAACATTAGCGAAGAGGTTTACGAGCAGGCCGAGATTCAGATCAAATATTCCGGTTATATCGAGAAAGAAAAAACCAATGCAGAGAAACTGAATCGTTTGGATCACATCAAAATACCAGATGATTTCGATTACGAGATACTCGCCTCACTTTCACTTGAGGCTAAGGAAAAACTCAATTATATTAGACCCACCAACCTTTCGCAGGCTTCACGAATCAGCGGGATCAACCCTAGCGATATCAGTGTGCTTTTGGTGAAGTTGGGCCGTTAAATGTTCCACGTGGAACCTATGAATTCGTCAAAATCAAATAAAATATTTCAAGCTACCGACCATTTGGTGAGTGGTGAATGTTTTGATGTTTACTGGGACGAAGTTCGTCAAAGGGCTTGGACAGATGTAGAACACTTAGAGTCAATGGATCATTATTATGAATCTGCCGATTATATTTCTCATCACACCCATCCGCACTCACTGGTTCAACAACTGTATGTTTGGGCGAGAACTCTTATGTTGAATTACAAATACGCACTCCTAAAAACGCACCTTTCTCCCAAGGCCAAATTATTAGATATAGGCTGTGGAACAGGCTCTTTTCTGTCCTTTATGAAGAGTAAAGGATTTGCCGTTTTTGGTGTTGAAAACCACCCTAAAGCAAAAAGCATTTGTCTTGAAAACAACTTAGAGGTTCATTCCAATGAAGATGATATTGCTGAAGCTGGTTTTGACCTCATCACACTTTGGCATGTGTTGGAGCACCTGCCCAATCCCGAAAAAAGAATTTCTGTCTATAAAAATTTGCTTAAAATAAACGGTCTTTTGGTCGTTGCAGTTCCCAATTTTGAGAGCCACGATCGCAATCATTACCAAGAGGATTGGGCTGCTTTGGATGTGCCGAGACACTTATGGCACTTCACCTCAACAGGATTGATAAGCGCGGTGGAGAAAATGGGTTTCGAACTGGTCAAAATAAGAACCCTGGGATTTGACGTTTTTTATGTTTGTTATCTTTCAGAAAAACAAAGAGGTAAGTCCTTTTCTTTGTTCAGGGGAATATTAAAAGGCGCTTTCTTTTCTTTAAAAGCCCTCTTTACAAAGAAGCACTCTAGTAGGGTATTTGTGTTTAGGAAACGGTCTCTTTAGCATTCAACAAGCGCGTCATGGCCAAAGCAAAATGGCTGAAAAGGATCTTCGGATTCGCGTTGCGTTCCAAATGATAGGCAGTATCCTCCAGCAATCGGACCATCGACAGCAAATTGGAACTGTGAACATAGGGAGCAAATTTTTTCATATCAAAGTCGGAGTGAATCTTTAGATCATATAACGCATCCGATTGGTAAGAGAGCAGCATGGCTTGTCGCACAAATTCCAAGGCATAATTTAGAAATGCCTTTTGTGGTTCTCTTTGAAGATCGGCGATGGCATCAGCCCATTGCATCAAATCAATAACAATGGCTTTGTTTGCCCTGGCCTTAAAAGAGGCCCTGAGGCAATGAATCCATAATTCTTCAAAACGGAGGGTGTGATCTGGGGCACTAATATCTTCCAAAACTTTACGCCAGCTCCCTTGACTTGAGGATGCCATCGACGAAAATTCTGAGGGCACTTCCATTCTCCTCAGCCCCCTTTGGATGTCTTCAGAGCTTAAAGGAGTGACTATTAGCTGTTGACTTCGTGAGAGGAGGGTGGGCAATAGTCCTTGGGTCTGATCACAAACCAACAGAAAAAAACTATTTTTGGGAGGTTCTTCCAGCAATTTTAATAATTTATTGGAAGCACTTTCAGATATTTTTTCAGCACCAAACAAGATCATCACCTTATTTCCGCCATGGTGCGCTTTGAGAGACATCTTGTGATGCATTTTGGACACTTCTTCCACCCCAATGGTTCCTTGTTTATTGGCTCCATCCAGTTGACGAATCCAGTCTTGAGTTGAACCATAGGGATGATGTCTCACAAAATCATCCCAAAATGTTTTAAAGTCGTCAGAAACCGCTTTTGAGCTACCCGTTGATGTGTTGACAACAGGATACACAAAATGAAGATCGGGATGATTCAATAATTTTTGGGAAGGAACGCCTTTTTTTTCTTCCGATTCCACTTCAGCGGGTCCATAAAGTAACCCCACGGCGGTATAAAGCGCTAAAGGCAGCCCACCAAAGCCCTTCGAATCTATAAATAACTGACAATGAGGCATTTGACCAGCAGAAATCATCTTTCCCAGCTTGTCTTTTAATCGATCTTGTCCAATGATTTCGCTTGAATACATCCTTTTATAACCGTTTCAGAAGTATAAAAATAATCAATCCTTTTGGATTAAACTTTTCTCTAAATATTTATGTTTTCAATCCCGTTAAAACCTTTTGCTCAACGGTATAAAAAAAGTATTTTTGATAAAAATTTAAGTATGCAAACCATAGTCAATCAAGACTTTTCAAGCCGCAGAGTCATTGTCAGAGTAGATTTTAACGTTCCCATTGACGATCAACTTCAGGTAACCGATAGCACCAGAATTAGAGCGGCAAAGGAAACCATTGATTACATCCTCAAAAAAGGAGGGAGTTGTGTTTTATTGTCTCATTTGGGACGTCCTATGGGTAAAGACCCCAAATTGACCTTATCACACATCGTTAGCAAAGTACAAGAAGTTTTGGAGGTACCTGTAACTTTCTTTGGCGATTGTGTTGGGCAGCAAGCCGAAGCGGCTACGGCCTCACTCACCCCAGGTTCCGTAATTTTAATGGAAAATTTGCGATATTACAAAGAGGAAACGGCTGGAGATATTGAATTTGCAAAAGGTCTTTCTAAACTAGGAGATTGCTACGTCAATGATGCTTTTGGAACGGCACACAGAGCCCATGCTTCCACTACCATTATGGCACAATTTTTTAAAGATCACAAATATTTTGGAAGACTTCTTGAAAAAGAAGTCAATGCCATAGAAAAAGTAATGAAGTCGGGAGATAAACCTGTACTTGCCATTTTAGGGGGGGCTAAGGTGTCTTCCAAAATTACCATCATTGAAAACATGTTGGATAAAATTGACCACCTCATCATTGGAGGCGGGATGGTCTATACTTTTGTGAAGGCACAAGGAGGAAAGGTGGGGCGTTCGATATGCGAAGACGACTACTGCGACTATGCCCTAACATTATTGGATAAAGCCAAAGCCAAAGGAGTCCAAGTCCATCTGCCCTCCGATGTGATCATTGGCGATGACTTTTCTAATGAAGCCAATAAAAAATCGTGTAAAGTCGATGAAATACCAGACGATTGGGAAGGTTTGGATGCGGGCCCTGAGACCCTAAAAAGCTTTCAAAAAGTAGTCATGCAGTCCAAAACTATTTTGTGGAATGGACCATTAGGTGTTTTTGAATTGGAAAATTTTGCAAAAGGAACCATTGCATTGGGAGAGTTTATTTCCGACAGTACCCAGGCAGGAGCGTTTTCGCTAGTGGGGGGGGGAGACTCTGTCGCAGCGGTCAAACAATTTGGATTTGAGGAAAAAATGAGCTATATTTCCACTGGTGGTGGTGCCATGTTAGAAAGTTTGGAGGGGAAAACATTACCTGGAATAGCTGCCCTTCAGGAATAAGCCCCAATGTTATGAAAAATGCCGCTCTTTTTCTTTTGCTGATTCTCATGGCTTCTTGCAAAGAATCAAAAACTAAATTGAGATATTTACCCGATTCCAACGCTAATCTCAATCATCTTACGGTAGTGATGCCCGAAAAGAGCTGGAACGGTTCTTTAGGAGAAAAAACCAGAGCACTTCTAGAAACCCCTTATGAGGGTTTGCCTTTTGATGAGCCACAATTTACACTCAAGTATCTCCCTCCCTCAGTTTTTACGGGTTTTGCCAGAAACAGCCGTAATGTATTATGGTTTGTCAAAGATTCTACTGCCCGATTTCAAATGATTGAGAATTTGATGGCAAAACCTCAACTGGTGGCCAAAGTTACCGGAGAAGACGACGAAGTCCAAGCGTATTTCTTAGAGGACAACATTTCACTTCTTAGAGCCACACTCACCGAAAAAGAAAGAATAGAGAAGTTGAGAAGAATCAAGAAGTCCCCAGCCAAAGAACTTGATTTACAAAAGCGTTTTCAAATCAGTTTAGTTTACCCAACGGCCTACAAAACAGTAAAAGACACCATTAATTTTGTATGGATTCAGAAAGAAATTCCCAAGGGCCATATGAATTTGATCGCCTATGCTCTTCCAGAGTCTGGCTTGCGGGGAAATGTAAAAAAGCGTATTCTTGAAATACGAGATTCTATTGGCAAAATATACGTTCCAGGAAGGTTAAAAAAATCTTTCATGATTACCGAAAAAGCCTATCGCCCCTTCATTTACAAGACCCAGAAAGAGGGGAGGCTCACCTACATCACCAAAGGAACTTGGGAGGTCGCCAACGACTTTATGGCAGGCCCTTTCGTGAATTATATGATAAGGGATGAGTTGAAAAAAAGGTGGATGGTGATTGAGGGCTTCACTTTTGCACCCGCATCGAGCAAGAGGGATCAAATGTTTGAGCTCAATACCATTATAGATGCCGTAGTTTTTGAATAAACTACTTTTTGCTATCTGGCTTTACCTCAGCATTTTCCTCGTCTTCTTTGGTAGCATTTTTAAACTCCTTAATACCGCTACCCAACCCTCTCATTAATTCGGGAATTTTTCTTCCTCCGAAAAGCAAAAGTACCACGACAACTATGAGAATGATTTGTGGGGCACCGATCATACCTAATGAATAGACCATTGAATACATTGTTTCTAATTTTAATCAAATGTAAATAATTATTCAATGTAATCTAAATTTCTTTACCAGACCAACAATTTATTTTTATGGGTAAATAGTATCTTTGTTGGTAATGGCAGAAGAAAAAAAAAATAAACGCCTCTGGATTCAAAACTTATTGAATCGTTACCGCATGGTGGTTATCAACGAAACCACATTTGAGGAAAAGTTTTTTTTGAGAATTTCTCAATTTTATATCATTATCATTCTCACTCTTGTCATAACTCTGATTGTGGTAGGATCATTTTTCTTGGTGGCCTACACTCCGTTCAAAGAGTTTATTCCTGGATACACCAGTTCGACCCTCAGGAAAGAGGCCCTCAGAAACAGTTTTTTGTTGGACTCTCTTAGTGCCGAATTTCAAAAAAAAGATCAATTCATTTTGTCCATGAAGACGGCACTTACTGGAGAAACAGAGGGAGAGCCTAGCTCTCTATCAGAGCCTGTAGGTCAAAACCCCTTGCGACTCAATTCGGAAAACCTACTGACCAAGGCAGATTCCTTGTTGCGTTTAGAAGTCCTTCAGGAAGACAAGTACAATGTAATTCCCAACGATATAGCGAATGTAAAATACTTGCTTTACCCTCCTGCCAAAGGACCGATTTCTCAAGAATACGATCCCGACAAAAAACATTATGCTGTTGATGTAGTACTCAAAGAGTATACCCCTATCATGGCAGTAGCAAACGGCACCGTGATTTTTTCTGAGTGGACTGCCGAAACAGGGCATGTCATCATCATCAAACACGACTATGGTTTATTGTCGGTTTACAAACACAACTCCTCTTTGGAAAAGGCTCAAGGAGATATGGTAAAAGCAGGAGAAGTAATTGCTAAAGCAGGCAATACAGGCGAATTTTCCACGGGTTGGCACCTTCATTTTGAGCTCTGGCTCAATGGATATTCGGTGGATCCCAAAAATTTCATTGATTTTTCTGATGTATTATGATAAAAAAAATAGGCGCAAAATTTTTTGCCCACCTCATTCATAAAAAAAATCAAAAGTGGATTACAAACCCCTTATCTGCTCAACAAAAAACATTTGATTTTTTGATCCAAAAAGCCAAAGAAACAGACTTTGGCAAAGATCACCATTTCCACAAAATCAAAAACTATAAGGATTTTCAATCTTTGGTTCCGGTTAGGGATTATGAGGGATTGAGACCTTATGTCGATAAAATGTTAGCCGGCAATTCCTCGGTACTGTGGCCTGGAAAACCACTCTATTATGCAAAAACCAGCGGCACCACCTCGGGTGCCAAATACATTCCTCTTACCCAAGAGTCTATGCCTACCCACATAGTAGCGGCTCGAGATGCCATGCTCAATTATATTCACGAAACAGGAAAAACAGATTTTGTAACCGGCAAGCAAATTTTTCTTCAAGGCAGTCCAGCGCTCAATACAGACAAGGCCAATATCATTGGAAGACTTTCAGGTATTGTGGCCCATTATGTTCCGAAATATTTACAAAAAAACAGAATGCCATCCTGGGAGACCAACTGTATCGAAGATTGGGAAACCAAAGTAGATGCTATAGTAAAAGAAACCCTACCCGAAAACATGACCCTGATTGCGGGGATTCCCTCCTGGGTACAAATGTATTTTGAGAAGTTAATTGAAAAGACCGGACAACCGGTAGGAAGGATTTTCCCAGAGTTTTCATTATTTGTATATGGAGGAGTTAATTTCGAACCCTACCGCCCTATGTTTGAAAAATTAATAGGAAGAAGAGTTGACAGTATTGAACTTTTTCCTGCTTCGGAAGGATTTTTCGCCTATCAGGATTCCCAAAAGGACAAGGGCCTATTGTTATTGCTCAACAATGGAATATTTTATGAATTTATAAAAGCAGCAGATTTTGGAGATAAGGATTCAAAAAGACATACCCTAGAGGAAGTGGAATTGGGGGTCAATTATGTCTTGATTTTGTCGACTACTGCTGGGCTTTGGGCTTACAATATAGGAGATACAGTCCGATTTGTCTCTTTAGCACCGTATCGATTGGTAGTAACCGGCCGGATTAAGCACTATATTTCTGCTTTTGGGGAGCATGTAATTGGCAAAGAAGTAGAAACTGCTATGCAAATGGCGTGTAACGAGACTCAGGTTCAGGTTAAAGAATTTACAGTTGCCCCAAAAATTGATCCAGAGAAAGGCCTTCCCTATCACGAATGGTTTGTAGAATTTCAAAATCCGCCGGTGAAGATGGACGAATTTATCCACAAACTGGATCTTGCCATGCAGAAACAAAACGTCTATTATGAAGATTTGTTGAAAGGAAAGGTCTTAAGAACTTTGGTGATTCGTTCGGTGGCTTCTGGAGGGTTCAAAGATTATATGAAAAGTATTGGAAAACTCGGAGGACAAAATAAAGTCCCACGACTGGCCAATGACAGAACAATTGCCGATAAACTTCCTTTAAAATAATCGATGTATAGCAATCACTCACACGATAAGCGATTCCAAAAAACCTTAGATTTTTTGAATCGATACATCGATCCAAAATCATCCATTTTAGATTTAGGAGTTCCAAACCCGCTGTCTGAATTGATGCAGGCTCAAGGTCACGAGATAGAGAACACTCTTGGTCAGGACTTAGACGAAGACCAGAGTCAGTTGATCAACTCTAAAGCTAAAGTGGCTACTGCTTTCGAAATATTAGAACATTTGCTTTCTCCTTATCAAGTTTTAAAAAGTATAAAAGCAGAACAACTCATTGTGAGTGTCCCTCTTAAGCTTTGGTTTGCCAGTGCTTATCAAAGTAAAACGGATCGTAGAGATCGACATTATCATGAATTTGAAGACTGGCAGTTGGATTGGCTTTTGGAAAAAACAGGCTGGAAAATAATGGCAACTGAGAAATGGGTCAATCCTCCTCAGTCTTTTGGCATCCGATCCATACTGAGGTATTTTGTGCCCAGATATTATATCGTTTATGCCAAAAAAAAAATGCATAAAGCTTGAAAATCTATATTGTCATACCCGCACACAATGAGGAGAAAAGCATTGCCAAAACCCTACAATCGCTGGTCAATCAACAACTCAAACCTTCCAGATTGGTTGTAGTCAACGACCACTCACAAGATCAAACAGCAGAAATCGCAAAGGATTTTGCTGAAAAATATTCTTGGATTGAGGTGGTCGATAAAACGTCATCAGACCGACATCTTCCGGGGACAAAAATTGTCGAAGCCTTTTATAAAGGCTATGAGCTTTTGGACGATCAATACGACATCATTTGCAAATTTGACGCCGATATGGTTTTCGAAGAGGATTACTTGATGCAGTTATCGGTTCACTTTGGCGAAAACAAAAACTTAGGAATGGCCGCAGGACAGTGCTATATCGAAAAGGGCAACCAATGGATACTGGAAAATCTCAATCGAGAGGATCACATCAGAGGATCATTGAAAGCCTATCGAAAGGATTGCTTTATCGAAATTGGAAAAATTGCAAAATCAATGGGTTGGGACACATTGGATGAGCTATTGGCCCAATACTATCATTGGGATATATTGGTGGATCCGGCATTAAAAGTAAAACACCTAAAACCAACGGGTTTCAATTACAGCCCAGGGACTGCTCGTTTACAAGGAGTGGCCACTTATCGAATGAGATTAGGGCTTGTTCTTACTGCTATAATAGGATTCAAACGTGCTTGGGTAATGAAAAAACCAGGGCTTTTTTTCAGCTATATAAAAGGATATTTTCAAGCCAAAAGAGAAAAGCTATCATTTATAGCCGATTCGAAACAAGGAAAGTTTTTGAGAAATCACAGATGGAAAGGGATTTTCCAAAGGTTTAAATTAAAATAACACACACTTAAGTATATTTGTTTTCTATGAAAAATTTGAACATACTGGTATTGGGCAGCGGAGGAAGAGAACACACTTTTTGTTGGAAACTCGCTCAAAGCAAAATCAAGCACCGACTATTTGTAGCGCCTGGAAATGCGGGTACGTCAAGATTAGCAACCAATTTAGAGATAGGCGTTAATGATTTTGAAGCACTCAAAGATGCTGTCATTCAAAATAATATAGATTTTGTAGTTGTGGGGCCTGAGGATCCATTGGTCCACGGCATCCATGATTTCTTTCTCAACGATGCACAGTTAAAAAAAATTCCCGTCATCGGACCCCAAAAGTGGGGAGCCACACTCGAAGGAAGCAAAGAATTTGCCAAGGCTTTTATGAGTAGGCACAATATACCTACAGCACAATACGGAAGTTTTACTGCCGAAACCCTTCAGGAAGGGTATGAATTTTTAGAGCAAATGAACGCTCCTTATGTGCTCAAAGCAGATGGTTTGGCTGCCGGAAAAGGGGTGCTGATTATTGACAATTTGGATCATGCCAAGAAGGAACTATCTAATATGCTCGTACATCAAAAATTTGGCAAAGCATCTTCCAAAGTAGTTGTCGAAGAATTTCTCAGTGGAATTGAGCTTTCCTGTTTTGTTTTGACCGATGGGACCCACTATATAACTCTACCTTTGGCCAAGGACTATAAGCGAATAGGTGAAGGAGATACAGGATTAAATACAGGCGGGATGGGAGCCGTTTCTCCAGTCCCTTTTGCAGACGAAAAGTTTGTTAATGCCATTCAGGAAACAATCGTAAAACCTACTATGGAGGGACTCAAAAAAGATAAAATTCCCTATGTTGGTTTTGTTTTCATTGGTTTAATTCGCGTAGGAGATGCTCCTTTTGTCATCGAATACAATGTAAGAATGGGCGATCCCGAAACTCAGGTGGTTTTACCTCGAATCAAAAACGACCTGGTAGAACTATTATATGCCACTGCCATGGGTAAACTTGCCGAGGTAGAACTTATTGTTGACCCTCAAAGTGCAACTACAGTGGTGGCCGTTTCTGGAGGGTATCCTGAAGCATACGAAAAAGCAAAAAGAATAGACGGATTGCCTTCGACCTCTAGTACTATGGTGTTCCATGCCGGGACAACCCTTCAACAAGGAGAAATTTTCACGAACGGAGGAAGGGTTTTGGCCGTCACATCCTTGGGAGACGATCACAAAGAAGCCGTTCAAAAATCATACGAGCTTATGGAAAAAATAAGTTTCGAAGGAATGTATTTCCGAAAAGATATTGGATTCGATCTATAAAAAAGAATGAGCAGAAGGATTTTTATTTTCCTCTCCACTTTTGTCGAATTGTCGCAATTGGTTGATCCAATAAACAGCAGCGACAAATCCTATCGTTAAAAAAACAAATGTCACTCCATTGGCCAACCACCAACTGAAAGATTCAAGCTGAGTTAGCATTTGGTATGGCATAAATAATAGCTCGTTAAACAAACTGGCTATGGCTTCAAAAAAATTTTTCATTAGGAGCACTTTAATTATATTGCAAAAGTAATAAAATAGGGAATGATAGTAAAGATATTTAAGACAATTGGTTCGAGAATCTACCTAATATCTCTCATTCTTGTCATTTTTGCTGTATTTTTTTCTTTTTTATATGGGGGGGATATGAATTGGCCCTCCATTTATTGGACGGAAATATTTTGGAATATTGGCCTTATAGTTTTATCCATGTGGCTGATTACCGCACAAGAAATCAAAATTAAAGGAAGAAAGTTTGACGGGATCCACCTCATCGCTTTCCCCGTTATTTTTCTTTTTTCCCCGTTTCCATTCCAATTAGAAGCATTCCCTGCAATTCTTTTATTTTTATTGATTTATGGCCAGTTTGCTTTTATTCAATCTCTTCATTCTAAGAACTCTGAAAAGGGGATTCTAGACCTTTCCCTTATCATATCCATATGCATACAATTCAACATTATTTTTGCGGTTTTCTTCTTCCTTCCTGTTATGGTTATACTCCTAAAAGGCCTCAAAGACAATAAACATCTCATGGCTTTATTATTACCAATAGCATTGATTTCTTTCATTTTTAGGGCTATAATAAACGTTTTTCCCTCAATTACGACGGATTTAACAACCCCCTCTGTTCAATGGGATATATTAAGCGTCCAGGCTCTTTCTATTGAAGAGAGGGTTTGGTTGGCCCTGCTCATCATTTCGGTTTTAATTTGCATTTTTAGATTTCCGAGAAGGTCGAGAAAGTTTGCTTTTCCTGAACTGTATTCAGGCTTTCTATACATGACCTTTTGGCTTTTTTTTAGTATTGCATATGAAGTATTAGTTTTGAAATCCGGAGAGGGACCTTGGTTTTTTAGCTTTATTCCAGTCGCGTATTTTTTTGGGGTTTTGCTCGAAAATATTTCATCCGATTTTATGAAAAACACATTACTAACCTTTTTGTTTTTTGGAATCATTCTTTTCAAACTTTTTCTACCTTAGAATTATATTTGGAGAATTGCCTTTTCCAAACCAAAAACATTAATGATCAAATTGTATCTTCGTTCCAACGAAAAAGACAAACATGAGCCAAAATACTTCAAGTCAGATTTCCATTAAAATTTTCAGAGAAAGTATTGATAAATATCACCTTATAGATGAGGTAGATCAAGTATTTGAGAACCCATATCCCACCGATTCATTAGAATATTTATTGTATCGGAAAAACTGGATTGACACCGTACAATGGCATTATGAAGACCTCATCAGAGATCCAGAAATTGATCCAGTTGAAGGCATGAAACTCAAAAGATTGATTGACACTTCCAATCAAGATCGCACGGATACAGTAGAATTCATCGACAGCTATTTTCTCCACCAATACAAAGACACAACTGTGCAAAAGGATGCAACGGTAAATTCCGAAAGCCCTGCTTGGGCATTAGACCGACTCTCTATTTTGGAATTAAAAATTTACCATATGGAAGAAGAAGCAAACCGCCAAGAAGCCAGCGAATCGCATCGGGAAAAATGCCATGCCAAACTTCAAGTACTGCTCTCCCAAAGAGAGGACCTCAGTTTGGCCATAGATCAACTCCTCGAAGACATTGCAAATGGATCCAAATACATGAAGGTGTACAAGCAAATGAAAATGTACAACGATGAGGACACCAACCCTGTGTTGTACAAGGACAAATCATAGACAGCGATGAAAGACCCGCACCTGCTGTTAATTCGATTTTCTGCTTTAGGAGATATAGCCATAACAGTTCCGGTGATAAGGGCTCTTTACCAAACCTACCCCAATCTCAGAGTTACTTTTGTAAGTCGACCTCATGGAGCTCCATTATTTCAAGAATTTAAAAACTTTCATTTTTACCCAACCGATTTCAACAGCCGTCACAAGGGCATAAAAGGGATTTGGACTTTATTCAAAGAACTCAAGAAAATTCCTTTTACTGCGGTAGCAGATTTGCACAGTGTTTTGCGGACACATCTCCTTACATTTATCTTTAGATTTCACGGCTACAAGGTCAAAACCATTGACAAAGGGCGGCGAGAAAAAAGAGCACTCATACGAAGAAAAAGTAAAAAGTTTCAACCCCTTACCCCAACCGTTTATCGTTATGCAGATGTCTTTAGGAGATTAGGCTTTGCTGTTTCCTTGGATCAACACGAGTTTCCCGAAAAAAAAGAACTCTCACAGAAAATTTTACCCTTTCCTCAAACCAACGAAAAAAAATGGATTGGAATTGCTCCTTTTGCGGCACACAGGGGCAAAATGTACCCTCTTGATCTTATGCAGCAAGTAATCAATTTCTTACAAAAAGAGCACCAGATTTTTCTTTTTGGAGCAGGTGAAAAAGAAAAGGAACTTTTGGAGGTGTGGGAAAAAGCGTTCACCAATGTATTCAGTACGGTTGGAAAAATTAATCTAAGGGAGCAAATAGATCTTATGGCCCATTTGGATTTAATGATTTCTATGGATTCTGCCAATGGACATTTGGCAGCCAACACGGGAATTCGGGTACTCACCCTTTGGGGCATGACCCATCCCTTTTGTGGATTTTCTCCCTTCAATCAACCGCCAAATCACGCCCTTATATTGGACAGAAACAAATTTCCCTTAATTCCTACTTCGGTTTACGGAAACAAGATTCCGAAGGGTTATGATGAAGCTTTCAGATCTTTAGATCCTAAAAAAGTCATTGAAAAAACGTTGTCGTTACTGCAATAACAAACCTTAAACATCATCGTAATCCACCACCAAATGATCGCTAGTGGGATGGGCTTGACAGGTTAAAATCAATCCCTCCTCGATTTCCTGATCTGTAAGAATTTGATTTGAGGCCATGGCGGCACTTCCAGATTTGATACGGGCAATACAACTCGAACAAACGCCCCCTTGGCAAGAATAAGGGACATCCAGTTTGTTTTGAAGGGCAGCCTCTAGAACGCTTTTCCCTGCTGTGTTTTCAATTTTGTGTGTAAGCTCATCATAGATGATTTCTATAGACGCAGTTTTGTTTTCACCGTTTATTTCTTCCACTTCAGAAGAGGAAGTAAACAATTCAAATAAAACATCCGCTTTCTCGACCCCACTTGCCGTCAAAGTATTCGATACTTTTTCTATCATTTTTCCCGGTCCGCAGAGGTAGAATTTATCTGCGATTTTTTCCATCTGCTTTAGGGTATTTTTTACGACACCCGGTTCTATACGTCCAAAAAGACTTCCGTCCACATTGGCGCGACTGAAAACCCACTGAATGGTAAGACGACCTTCAAATGCATTTTCTAAAGCTTTCAATTCTTTGTAAAACATACTATCCTCTGGAGTTTTATTCCCATAAACCAGATGAAAACGGTTTTCGGGATGATCCAAAAGCATGGTTTTCAGAATGGACATAATGGGCGTGATCCCACTTCCAGCAGCAAATGCAGCGAGTGTTTGGGCCTCGTCTTTAGATTTGTAACGAAACCGACCCTCGGGGGGGGCAACCATCAAACGCTCTTTTTCTCCCAAAGATCGATTGGCATAAGTCGAAAAAACACCTTCTGGAACTTCTTTGATGCCCACCTGTAATCCTTCATCTTCAGCACTACAGATCGAATAGGACCTTCTCACAAGATTTTTGTTTATATTAGCTTCCAAAGTCAGGTATTGCCCCGCTTCAAATCTAAACCTTTCTTTTTCTTCATCGGAGACCTCAAAAGAAATTAAAACAGCATTTGGAGTATTTTTGGTGATTTTTGAAATCACAAGTGGATGCATCTCTGGCATAGCTTATTTTATTTGCAAAGTTATTTTAAAAAAAAACAATGACAATATTAAAGTTTTGGCAGCTTGAATTTAAGGCGTTTTTTAGAGCTCCTCAGTGGGAAGTTGCAGCCATTGCAAAAATTTTCATAGGGCTCATGGTTCTGTTCATGTTTATGTATCTTATGGCTTTGGGTCCTGGCATTTATTACATTTTGAAAAAAATGTTTCCGAATCATTCGACCATAGATTTAATCAATCAAGGAGTGTTTTTTTTGTTCCTGATTGAATGCGTCGCGCGCTTTTTTTTCCAACAACCCCCTTCAACTCACATTCAATCGTGGATTCTCTTGCCTATTAAAAAGAGAACCCTACTCAACAACTTGTTGCTCCGCTCCCTATTAAGTCCTTATAATTTCACCCCTTGGTTGATATACCTTCCCGTTGCAGTCGTAAGGGTGATCGAAGGAACTTTTTGGACGACTTCAGGAACGTGGTTTATTCATCTTTTATGCATTACGTTGATCTTGAATTATTTGATACTGTTGGTCAATAAAAGCAATCGCTTTTTTATTTCGATACTTATTTTGACCGTATTGGGAGTTGGACTCGAGTTTTATACCGATTTTTCTCTATACAAAACCTTTGCCCGTGGAATAGAATGGTTAGAGCAAAATCCGATTTCATTGTTAGTCACCTCAGCTACTCTATTTTTAATGTACAAGCTTGCTTATCAATATTTAAGGGCACGTTTTTATTTAGACTTGGGCTTGGCCAAAAAACCAGAAAAAGTAAGGCAATTAGGCTTTGCTTTCTTGGGGGGCTATGGGAGATTAGGGGCTTTTTTGAAAAACGATTTAAGACTCCTTTTTCGCAATACAAGACCCAAACAAGATCTCTTAGTTTCATTTATGTTCCTTTTCTATGGACTGCTCTTTTTTTCGATGGAGATGTACAACACCAATTCGATAATGTTAGTTTTTGCTTCCGTCATGATCACAGGGGGATTCTCCTTCACTTATGGTCAAAAAGTTCCTTCATGGGACAGCGAATACTACGCATTGTTGATGACCCAAAACCTCACTTATCGAGAATATTTGGATTCAAAATGGTGGCTTATGGTCGTTTTTGTAATGATCTCTTTGATCGTATCTACCTTTTATCTTTTTTTGGATGGAATATTTTTCTTTACGTTGTGAGTGGAGCCCTTTACAATATGGGAATAGGGTGTTACATCAATCTTTATTCAGGAGCGTACTATCACCTGCCCATAAAACTTAACGTCAAGGCAGGAGTATTTGCCAATTCTAAGGCATTCAGCCTTACCCAGCTGTTGTTTACGATCCCTAAATTGGGCTTACCTGTATTGATTTTCTTTATGGCAGATTTTTTTATGGGTGAATCTGCCGGTTTCTTGGCGCTATCGGCATCCGGTATTTTAGGGATGGTTACCAAAAAGTATGTTCTCAACCATATCGCTAAAATTTATAGTCAAAGGAAGTATAAAACCATTGAAGCATTTTTAAAAAATTAAACCGATGATTCAGATTGAAAAGCTCTCCAAAAAATACGAAGACAAAGAAGTCCTCAATATCGATCAATTGACCATCCAAAAAGGAGAAAGTTTTGGATTGGTAGGCAATAATGGCGCAGGAAAAACCACTCTTTTTAATCTCATCTTGGATCTGATTAAACCCAATGAAGGACAAGTAATCAACAATAGTATTACCGTAAACAAAAGCGAAGATTGGAAAAAACATACTTCAGCATTTATAGACGAAAATTTTCTCATAGGCTATCTCACTCCCGAGGAATACTTTTATTTTGTAGGAGAGTTGAGAGGGGTGAAAAAATCTCAAGTGGACAGTTGGCTTCTGCAGTTTGAAGGATTTTTTAAGGGTGAAGTCTTAGGTCAAAAGAAATACATTCGCAACCTCTCCAAAGGAAATCAAAAAAAAATAGGATTGATCGCTGCTTTTTTGGGCCATCCAGAGTGTGTGATATTAGACGAACCTTTTGCCAATCTTGATCCCAGTTCTCAAATTCGTTTTAAAGAAATTGTAAAAAAGCATATTGAAAACACGACTACTACCTTTTTGATTTCCAGTCACGACCTAAACCATATTACCGAAGTTTGTAATAGGATTGTTTTATTAGAAAAAGGGGTAGTCCTAAAAGATCTAACCACCGATTCAGATACTTTTGCGAAATTGGAGTCCTATTTTAAGATTTAAAAATACTAAATCAATGCTTTTTGAGTTATAAGTATAAACTTTTTCCATTGCAAAAGGCAATACATTTTTGGACAGGGGGAATGATGGTCATGCTATTGTTTTGGGGCTGTTCTACACAAAAAAACAAAATGTTCAATCGGGGATATCATTCCCTAAACACCAAGTACAATGTCCTCTTCAATGGGCAGGAAGCCTTTAAAGTGGGCGAATCTATTTTGGAGCAAGCCCACGACGACAATTTTTTCGAGCTTTTGGAAGTGGAGCCTATAGCCATTAACGGAGAGCGAATGGATCAAACGACCATAGTGCCAGGGTTTGACCGAGCCGAAGAAAAGGCTGTCAAAGCCATCCAAAAGCATTCCATGAACATCAATAACATTCAGCGCAACAACAAAATAGACGAGGCCTATCTTCTTTTGGGAAAATCACGCTATTTTGACCGACGCTTTTTCCCGGCCTTGGAAGCGTTTAATTTTTTGTTGGAAAATTATGCCGACAAGAACACCTACATAGAAGGGAGAATATGGCGTGAAAAAACCAATATTCGTTTGAGAAACGATCAGCTTGCTATAAAAAATCTCAGAAGTTTGGCCCGATCGATTACTCCAAAAAGTAAATTCCACAGTTCAGCCAATGCCACCCTTTCACAAGCTTTCATCAATACTCAGCAGTTGGACTCTGCCCTTTATTACATCCGAAATGCCGCCCTTTCTGCCAAAAACAATCACGACAAAGGGCGTTACTATTTTTTGACAGGCCAACTCTATGAAAACCTTAAGCAACCCGATTCCGCACTTTGGGCTTTCGAACAGGTTGTAGGCTTGAAGCGAAAAACCAACCGCAAATATTGGATTAATGCACAAATCAAAAGACTCCAAATCAGAAGCATTCAGGACAGTATCGATCCTATAGAGTCCTTTAATAAACTCACTAAAAATTTTGAAAACTACCTTTTTGATCATTCGATCAATCGCGCTATAGGAATCCACTATTTTCTGCAAAAGCAAGACAGTCTTGGCGCATACCATCTCCATCAATCCTTAAAGTCGGAAAACATAGACTTCCCCACCAAAAAAGCCAATTACCGTGATTTGGCTGACTTTAATTTTGCCAGAGGCCAATACGTACTTACGGGTTCTTACCTCGATAGCCTTCTCACAACATTACCCGATGAAACCTTAGTCAAAAGGAGAACACAAAGAGAAAGAGACAACCTCGACGACGTAATCAAATACGAAGGAATCATTAAGGCAACAGATAGTTTGCTGTACCTCACCTCTCTAAATAAATCGGCTCAAATAGAGTATTTCCAAAATTACATCCAAGAGAAACAGACACGCGCATTGAGAGAAATATCTACAGAAGAAAAAAGTGCTTTTCCCTT
>JAURMQ010000109.1 GCA_030830625.1 Flavobacteriaceae bacterium | reverse complement strand
ATTTCCTTCAATAACTGTATTTTTACGCATTCAAATAAAGAGGCCTTAAATGGATTACGATTTCAGGAAAATTGAAAAAAAATGGCAGGATCACTGGGCTGTCCACAAAACATTTAAGGCGCATAATCGGAGTGATCTACCCAAATATTATGTTTTGGATATGTTTCCCTACCCCTCAGGGGCAGGATTGCATGTAGGTCACCCCTTGGGATACATTGCCAGCGATATCATAGCCCGATACAAAAGGCATTCAGGTTTCAATGTTTTGCATCCCCAAGGGTACGACTCTTTTGGGCTTCCAGCAGAACAATATGCCATTCAGACAGGACAACATCCTTCCAAAACAACTACTGCCAACATCAATCGATACCGACAGCAATTGGATCGAATGGGATTTTCTTTTGATTGGGATCGTGAAGTGCGGACTTCTGAACCAGAATATTACCGATGGACACAGTGGATTTTTCTGAAATTATTTGACGCCTACTACGATCTCGATGCCGATAAGGCAGTTCCTGTCTCCCAATTGATTGATCGATTTGAAAAAGAAGGAAATTTAAAGGTTAAAGCCCACTGCGACAAAGACACTCCTGTCTTTGATGCCCATCAATGGAAGGCTTTTGATGGCGATGAAAAACAGAAAATTTTATTGTTTTACCGACTCACTTATTTATCAGATACCGAAGTCAACTGGTGTCCTGCTTTGGGAACGGTTTTGGCCAATGACGAAATAGTAAATGGGGTTTCTGAACGGGGTGGACACCCGGTCACCAAAAAGAAAATGCGTCAATGGAGTATGCGAATCGGTGCCTACGCCAATCGTCTTTTAAAGGGGTTAGATTCTTTGGATTGGACAGATTCTCTCAAAGAAATGCAAAGGAATTGGATTGGAAAATCGGAAGGAGCCAGTATTTATTTTGATTTGGAGCATCACTCAGAAAAGTTAGAGGTATATACGACCCGTCCCGATACTGTTTTCGGGGTGACGTATATGACACTTGCCCCAGAGCACGAATTGGTGGAAAAGATCACGACCCCCGAGCAACAAAATGCTGTGGATCAATACATCAAACAGATCGCTGGAAAATCCGACCGTGAACGTCAGGCCGATGTTAAATCCATCAGCGGAGTATTTACAGGCGCCCATGCCTTGCATCCTTTTACAGGAGCCCCCATTCCGATTTGGATTGGCGAATACGTGTTAGCGGGTTATGGTACAGGAGCCGTTATGGCCGTTCCCAGTGGCGATCAGAGGGATTTTGATTTTGCTACCCATTTCAAATTACCCATCATCAATATTTTCGAAGGAATTGATATTTCTGAAGGAGCTTATACGGAGAAGGGGAATGTAAAACTTACTCAATCTGGTTTTTTAGACGGCTTGGATTTTAAAGCAGCTCGCGATAGAGTGATCGTTGAACTCGAGTCTAAAAACTGCGGAAAAGGAGCAGTAAACTTCAGATTGAGAGATGCTATTTTCAGTCGTCAAAGGTATTGGGGAGAACCCATACCCATGTATTTCAAGGGGGAGATCCCGTTTCCGCTTCCTGAAAAACATTTACCTTTAGCATTACCAGAGGTAGAAAAATATCTTCCTACCGAGGATGGGAAACCCCCCTTAGGGAATGCCAAAGTTTGGGCTTGGGATGAAACCCATGAAAAGTTGGTTTCGGTGGATAGGATCGACCAAAAAACTGTTTTTCCATTGGAGCTCAATACAATGCCGGGCTGGGCAGGAAGCTCTTGGTATTTTAATCGCTATATGGATGCGGATAATCAAAATGAATGGGTGGGTTCTGAGGCGTTAAGCTATTGGAAAGATGTTGATTTCTATATGGGTGGAAGTGAGCATGCTACGGGGCACTTGTTGTATTCTAGGTTTTGGCATAAAGTTCTTTTTGATTTGGGTTATGTACCAACAGAAGAATACGCCAAAAAGCTGGTCAATCAAGGAATGATTTTAGGAAATTCTGCTTTTGTATATCGAAAAAAAGGAACCCGTACTTTCCTGTCCAAAGGATTGATTGTAGGGCAATCAGTAGAACCGATACACGTTGATGTGAGCTTGGTAAACGCCTATGATGAATTGGATTTAGAAGCGGCAAAAAATTGGCAAAAAGATTTTAAGCAGGCCGAATTTGTTCTTGAAGGAGGTAAATACATTGTGGGTCGTGAGGTTGAAAAAATGTCGAAATCGAAATACAATGTGGTCAATCCCGACGAAATCTGCGACACTTATGGAGCAGATACCTTGCGTCTTTACGAAATGTTTTTGGGGCCTATTGAGCAGGATAAACCATGGAATACCGCAGGAATAACAGGAGTACATAATTTTCTCAAGAAATTTTGGCGATTGTTTTATCAACAAGATCAATGGTCCGTTACTGAGAATGAGCCCAATGCCGAAAGTTTAAAAATTTTGCACCAAACCATCAAAAAAATAACCGATGACATAGGACGTCTATCATTCAACACCTGTGTGAGTACATTCATGATTTGTATCAATGAACTGACAACATTGAAATGTTCGAGCAGGTCGGTTTTGGAACCTCTTTTGATTTTGCTTTCTCCTTTTGCTCCGCATTTTTGTGAGGAACTATGGCATCAATTGGGCCATAATAAGAGTATTGAATTGGAGCCCTTTCCAATATTTGACCCTTCGAAGCTAATGGAGAAAACAAAAGAATATCCCGTTTCTTTTAACGGAAAAATGCGCTTTACCCTCGAGCTTTCATTGGATTTGGGAGTAGACCAAATCAAAGAAATCGTAATGCAAGAGCAACGTACAGTGGATCACATGAAAGGGGATGTACCCAAAAACATCATTGTAGTTCCTGGTAAGATTATAAATATAGTGAGCTGATGAGCGGTCTAGAAATTGAGATTATTGGACTGGTAGCCGCTGTGCTCACCACTTTTGCTTTTGTACCACAGTTCTTCAAAATTTGGAAAAAACGCGACGCCAGTGGTGTGTCTGTATCCATGTACTTCATCATGTTTACAGGAATTTGTATTTGGTTTTACTATGGGGTATTGATTGACAGTATTGCTGTAATGACTGCAAACATTGCATCGGGAATATTACAGTTGTTCATCATCGTTTTTGCCTTGATTCATCGCAATAATAGGTGAAGCTATAGATTTACAATTGAATTTGTCTTTTGATCTGCTGATTGAGCGAAATAAAAGTTTCTGTTCTCGAAACGCCTTCAATGGGTTGAATGCGTTGGTTCAATAGAGACATCAGGTGTTCATTGTCTTCACATAGAATTTTGATCAATACACTCCAATTCCCAGTGGTATAATGACACTCGATTACCTCTGGAATTTTTTCAAGCTGTTTTACTGCTTCGGGATTTCTCATTGCTTTGTCCAGATAGATTCCTATAAATGCAGTGGTTTTATACCCTAATATTTTTGGATTTAAGACAATTTGGGAACTGGTGATCAATCCGGAGTTTTCTAATTTTTTAAGTCTTTGGTGAACGGCTGCTCCAGAGATTCCCGCCGTTTTAGCAATCTCGTTGATCGACTTTCTCGCATCTTTCATCAGCGCCCGAAGAATGATTTTATCCAAACCGTCGATCACTACTTTTTCGTTTTTTGTTTTCAATCTAAAAAACTTTAATTATTTAATTAAATATCGTTATTTGATTAATAAAATTAATAAAATATTCTTTGTGATTATATAATTTTAATCCTAAATTCACTTTATGAGAAAATATAGGTTAGCGGGTAGTATCTTTGCTCTTATCGCGGTGATATTGGGCGCTTTTGCCAGTCATGCCTTGAAAGCTTATTTCGAAGTCGAAGTTTTACAATCTTTTCAGACGGGAATACGATACCTGATGTATCACGGTTTGGCAATGTTGATTTTTTCGCAAACGACTGCTGCGAAAAACCCTTGGATTTTCAGATTGTTTTTTTGGGGAGTCATTCTTTTCTCTTTCAGTATTTTCCTGCTTTGTTTTGCAAAACTTGGCCCTTACAATTTATCGTGGATGGGTCCGCTGACTCCTATAGGAGGGGGACTCCTGATTTCAGGTTGGGTTTTACTGATTTGGAAATTTTATAAAACTAAAGAATAGTCGGGGATCAACTGCCCATGCTGGTGATGTACTTTTCGATTGCCATGGACATTGAGGAGGTATCGGGGGTGGGGGCCTTGATATCGATTCTCAGTTTGGCTTTGTCAGCAGCAAGTACTGTTGCATTTCCGTAGGCTGCAATTTTGGTGTTATTTTGCTTAAAATCTGGAAAGTTTTTAAAAAGCGATTCGATCCCAGAGGGGCTGAAAAAAACCAATACGTCGTAATATACATCCCTAAGATCAGACAGATCACTCATTACGGTTCTGTATAATTGAGCTCTGCTCCAATCGATGCCCATAGCATTGAGACAATCGGGTATACTGGGTTTCAATATGTCAGAGGTAGGAAGCAAAAACTTTTCATTTTCAAATTTTTTAAAAACAGCTTCTAAGTCGTTGATGCTTTTTTCTCCAACATAAATTTTACGTTTTCTATAGACCACATATTTCTGAAGATAAAAGGCTACAGCTTCCGATTGGCAAAAATATTTAGTCGAATCGGGAACTTTAAAGCGCATCTCTTCGGTAACTCTAAAAAAATGATCCACAGCATTCCTGCTCGTTAGAATTACGTTATTGAAGTCAGAAAAATTAATTTTTTGTAAACGAACCTCTTTGGCGGATAAACCCTCAACATGAATGAATGGACGAAAATCAATCTTGAGTTTGTGTTTTTCCTTAAGCCGAGAATAGGGGGATTTCTCATTCGCAGGTTCAGGTTGCGAAACCAACATTGTCTTCAACTTCATAACGTTTTTTCTCGTTTTGCTTTTGTCTAAAATATTGAATGGTAGAGCCAAAGCCAAGGCGCCAATTTGAATGCACAAAGATACAAAATTAAATAAATTGAGTAGTTAAACTTCATTCCAATGATTTTCAAGTAAATAGAAAGGTGTGAAACAAATAACGCACAGAAGATGAAAATCATGAGGAATAAAAGCAGATTAGGCTCGTAAAAAAAACGGTAATAATAAAAGGAAAACAATAGAAGTCCGTGCAGACTGATCGTTGCATAAAGGCTTAAACTCCTGAAAACGGTTTGCTGAAAGAGCTCTAAATTACCCGATACCTTAAAAATCAGTCTTAATATCCAATAACGGCCGATGACCACGCCAGAAATAAAGGTCAAAACAGTAAGGAATGAAAGTTTTCCGAACATTGACATGAGTAACTTGTCGTAAAAAAAGTAGACCATAACCGAAAAGCTCGTTAAGGAAATTAGGGTTAAGATCAGATTAAAGTAGTGTAGGGGGTTAGAAAATTTTTCTTTGTCGTAAATATTGATGTAGCTTCTGAATTCCCAAAATGAGACCAACAGCTTGAATCGGTGGGTGTTATTTCGAAAGAGGACTACACACAACATAAAAATAAGAACGATTATAAAGGTTACCCAGTCTTGTTGAGGTTGATATTTTTCAGTCCATTGAAACATAGGATAAATTTAAGGAAGTAATTCCACACTCCATTTTATTGATTACGATTTAGTATTTTTACCTGCGCACTATGAATAAAGCACTGGTAGTCATTCCAACCTATAATGAAGCAGAGAATATTCAAAAGGTAGTATCTACTACTTTTAAGAATGATTTTTTTGATCTATTGGTGGTAGACGATTCTTCTCCCGATGGAACTGCCGATCTTGTCATGGAATTGATGAAAACATATCCCCATCGTTTGTTTTTGGAACAACGCGCACAAAAAGAAGGTCTGGGTAAAGCCTACATTCACGGATTTAAATGGGCCCTTGAAAAAAAATACGACTATATTTTTGAGATGGATGCCGATTTGTCTCACCATCCCAAAGAATTGATTCCCATGCTTGCACATTTAAAGTCGGGTTTTGATATGGTCATTGGATCACGATACGTCAAAGGAATCAATGTGGTCAATTGGCCTCTGAGTAGAATATTACTTTCTTTTTCGGCCTCATTATATGTAAGGTGGATAACAGCCATGCCGATCAAAGATCCTACGGCTGGATTTATTGGATACAAAAGGGAAGTTTTGGAACAGTTGAATCTTGAAAAAATAAGATTCGTAGGCTATGCTTTTCAAATCGAAATGAAATTCAAAGTATGGAAAAGTGGGTTCAAGTACATAGAACATCCCATAATTTTCACCAACAGAACACTTGGTGTTTCAAAAATGAACGGTAAAATTATTTGGGAGGCACTGCCTGCAGTTTTAATTTTGAGGATCAACAGTTTCTTTAATAAAATAGGATGAGGGAAATATTAATCCAAAACGCACAATTGGTCAATGAAGGTCAGATTGTCCAAAAGGATCTTTTGATACGTGGATCAAAAATTGAAAAAATAAGTGATCATATTACTCCTATGGGCAATGAGGAACGGATCGATGCTACGGGGCTTCATATGTTACCGGGTTGGATCGACGATCAAGTTCACTTTAGGGAGCCAGGACTCACTCACAAAGCGACCATCGCTACCGAATCTCGAGCCGCCGTTGCTGGTGGAATTACCTCCTTTATTGAAATGCCCAACACCCAGCCTCAGACCACGACTCAAAAAGCCTTGGACGATAAATTAAATATCGCTGCTCAAACTTCTATCGCAAACTATGGATTTTTATTCGGTGGAACCAACGACAACTTAGAGGAAATTAAATCTTTCGATAATACTAAAGCTGCAGGCTTGAAGTTATTTTTGGGTTCTTCAACAGGAAATATGCTCGTTGACGATGAAGAGGTGTTAAAAAAAATATTTTCCAGTACCGATTTACCCATAGCCGTTCACTGCGAAGACGAAACCACCATAAAAGCAAATTTAGCACAACACTTAGCCCAATACGGAGAGCATATCCCTATCGAGAAACATCCTGAAATCAGAAGTGAACAGGCCTGTTATCTTTCTTCTTCAAGAGCCATTGAGTTGGCCAAGAGTACCGGAGCAAGATTGCATGTCTTTCATTTGTCAACGGCCATAGAAACCGAATTGTTTTCGAATGACAAACCTTTGGCCGAAAAGAAAATTACCGCCGAAGTTTGTGTTCACCACCTTTGGTTTTCTGAGGAAGATTACGCTGAGAAAGGAACTTTGATCAAATGGAATCCTGCTGTAAAAAAAGCCACTGATCGCGAAGCCCTTTGGAAAGCACTCAATGAAGATAAAATCGATATATTGGCCACAGATCACGCGCCCCATACCATGGAGGAAAAACAAAACTCATACACCAAAGCCCCTTCAGGAGGCCCCCTAGTCCAACATGCCTTTCCTGCCCTTTTAACCGCAGTAAAGCAAGGAAAAATAAGCTTGGAAAAGCTGGTGGAAAAAACATCTCACAACCCCGCCATACTCTTTAGAATCCAAAATCGTGGTTTTCTGAGACCCGGTTATTATGCCGATTTGGTATTGGTAGATCTACAAAAAAAATATACTGTCAACCAAGAAGATATATTATATAAATGCGGTTGGTCTCCTTTTGAAGGAACTCCCTTTGAGGCCACTATAGAAAAGACATTTGTCAATGGAAATTTGGTATATGATGAGGGAAAAATTATTGAAAGCGCCTTAGGTAAAAAACTGTGTTTTGATCGATAAAATAAAATTTCTATAAGGGATCTTAAATCATAATGAAGGCGAATAAAAATGTAAAAAAATGAAAAAATCGGGCTTTCTACTGCTGTTTATTCTTTTTTCTTGTACCGAATTAGGAGACAACAAACCCCCAGATGATCTCATTCCACCCCAGCAGATGAGTAATATTATGTTGGATATTATTTTGATGAAAAACATCAAAAGCAATTCTTTTTACATCAAAGAGAAAGAAAATCTTTTAGCGGATCAATACTTATTTGAGAAGTTTGGGATCGACAGCCTACAGCTGGCTTCCAGTCAAGCATACTACGCCAAAAACCCCAAAAAATACCTCCCCATTATGACGGAGGTTCAAGAAAAAATTCAAAAAATTCAAGACAGTCTTCAGAAAAGAATGACAGAAGACGAAGAGTAACAAACTTCAGTTGCAGCAATCGAAATCCGATTAAAGTAGTGATTCGATGGGGGAGTATTTAAAATCGAGGAATGATTTTATTTTCTCTCCATCAATGTTTTTTTCTTCGTACTGACTGTTGATCATGGCTCGGGTCAAAAAACGTCTTCTGATGCCGAATATTTGAATGAAGTGTTCCAACACCCATAAGGAATACAAGAATCCTTTTGGAATGCAAACAGCACTTTTTTTATGACCACCCAATTGAATCAGACGACTGGCAAGGGCTTTTCCCGACCAATTTTCGGCCACCAAAATAAAACGTTCACCATTGATTTCTGAGTGCATCAGTTGATCCATGACCTCAATCACGTCTTCTATACCTACCATTGCTTTGGTGCCTGGAGTGTACCACCTCAAACCTTTTTTGAAACGATCCAATATTGTTCCGATTGGACTGCCTTCACCCAAAATAATTCCAGGGTTGATGATGACCGCATCGAGGCCTTCTTGCATTCCCCTCCAAACTTCCATTTCCCCTCCATACTTTGAATATGCATAAGGTGTTTTATCGGTATTGTTGTCCCAGGGTGTATTCTCGTCAATCACTTTCGAGGTGGGATTGTTGCCTAAGGCAGCTATAGAGCTCACATAAACCAATTTTTGGATGGAGTGTGATAGACAGAGGTTTATCAAATAGGCAGAACCTTTCACATTAATTTCCAAAAGTTTGTTGCTGTCCCTTTGCGCTAAAGAGATATAACCTGCACAATGATACACATGAGTAATACCTTCGAATGCTGAAGAGAGACGCGGTAGATCCCTAAAATCTGCCTTTCTCCAAATGATTTTTTCGAAGCGTTCCTCAGCATCAGAAAATTGCGATTGGAACAGCTTCTTGACCTTATTTTTATTGGACTCGTGACGGTACATTGCCACGGGGAAAATATCATTTAAGGCCAATCGACACATCAAATGAGAACCAATAAAACCCGTAGCTCCGGTGACCAATATCATGAATTAAAACTAATGCTTTTTGAAGAATAATTTTTTGTTTTAGGTCATAAATCTATCTTTGTTATCAAATCAATAAAATGCAGACAAATTTTGTAGAGGAACTTCGCTGGCGGGGGATGTTGCATGACATTATGCCTGAGACTGAGGACTACTTAAACCACAACAGTGCTTCGGGCTATATTGGTTTCGACCCTACAGCCGACTCCCTCCATATTGGTAGTTTAGTACAAATAATGATATTGATACATTTCCAAAGGGCGGGTCATCGTCCCATCGCATTGGTGGGTGGGGCTACGGGTATGATAGGGGATCCTTCGGGCAAATCGGATGAAAGGAATCTTTTGGATGCCGATGCCCTTCAGAAAAATACCGACGGAATCAGAAACCAACTGGAGAGATTCCTTGATTTTGATCCCGACAATCCCACTGCGGCAAAGCTGGTCAATAACTATGATTGGACAAAAGACTACAGCTTGATCGATTTTTCTCGGGACATTGGGAAGCATCTCACCGTCAACTATATGATGGCCAAAGAATCTGTTAAAAAAAGATTGGGAAGCGATTCCAAAGTAGGGATGTCTTTTACAGAGTTTACCTATCAACTCCTTCAAGGCTATGACTTTTTGCATCTCTATCAAAATATGGATTGTAAAATCCAAATGGGAGGCAGCGACCAGTGGGGAAATATCACCACAGGTACAGAATTGATTCGCCGAAAATTGGGAGGGAAAGCCTATGCCATTACCTGTCCACTGATCACAAAGGCCGATGGTACCAAATTTGGAAAAACAGAGGGGGGCAATGTATGGCTCGATAAGTCGCGCACCTCTCCCTATAAATTTTATCAGTATTGGTTAAACGCTTCAGACGAAGATGCGGTGAATTTTATTAAGATTTTCACTCTTTTGGATAAGGCTACCATTGAGAACCTGGTGATGCAACATCAAGAAAATCCACATTTAAGGTTGTTGCAAAAAACCATTGCCGATGAGGTGACACGAACAGTTCATTCTGAGGAAGATTTGCAAAAAGCCATTCAAGCGAGCCAAATTTTATTCGGTAATTCTACTGCCGAGGATTTGAAAAAACTCGACCGACAAACCTTTTTAGAGGTTT
>JAURMQ010000108.1 GCA_030830625.1 Flavobacteriaceae bacterium | reverse complement strand
TACAACCACCATTAACAAGTTGCAAATTTATGACTTTTTACTAAATTTTAAAGTAAGCTCTCGAAATTTTCTACAGCAAGAAGACGTTCTGAGGTAAAGCCCTCTGCTGCATCCTTATAAATCAATCTTCCCATGTTGTTGGCGCGGGAAGCAATGCTCTCTAAAAAATTTAATGAACTGATAGGCGTTGGAGGAGCATCGGTATTTTTATCGTAAAACTGACTTTTAAATGCCTTTATGGCTTCCATCTTTTGATCCAAAAATCCCGAAATATCCACTACAAAGTCTGGAGTTAGTTCTTTCCATTGGATGTAATGAAAAACGTGCTTGGGACGGAAAGCCGATTGTTTGGCACCTTGATCATCATAGGTTTCGATGCGTTGTAATCCACTTAAAAAGGAAGCATGACTGACCAAATCTGATGCCTTGGCGTGATCTATGTGTCGGTCTTCAATCGCATTACACAAAACAACTTCGGGGGTATATTTACGTAAAATACGAATGACCTCCATTTGATGCGCTTGATCATTCACAATAAAAGCATCTTTAAAATTGAGGTTTTCTCTAATACTAACCCCCAAAATTTTAGCAGCAGCTTGCGATTCTTCTGCTCTTAGTTTTACCGTACCTCGGGTACTCATTTCCCCTTGAGTGAGGTCGATTATCCCCACTTTTTTTCCTTCGGCAACCGATTTAGCCAATGTCCCTCCACAACCCAACTCAACATCATCGGGATGAGCACCAAAAGCCAAAATATTTAACTTCATACGAATTAATTAACGACAGTCGCCTTATTCTCAACCCAGCTGATGACCTCTTCACTCATTGGAGCAGTTCTTGGGGGGACGATTTTATCTAATTTTCCGTCGGTACCGATTAAATATTTTTGAAAATTCCAGGAGACACTCGAACTTTTGAAACCGTTTTTACTCGCTTGTGTAAGAAATTGATACACGGGATGCATATTACTCCCTTTTACAGAGATCTTACTCATCATGGGAAAAGTGACGCCATAATTTTTTTCGCAAAATTCCGAAATCTCCTTATCGGTTCCCGGCTCCTGCCAAAGAAAATCGTTCGCTGGAAAGCCTACAATAATCAATCCCGAATCCTTGTATTGTTCGTATAGCTTCTGAAGATCTTTATATTGCCCCGTTAAACCGCATTTGGAAGCGGTATTGATAATCATTATCTTTTTCCCTTTTAATTTTTGGAAGTCGAAAATATTACCTTCAATATCTTTGACTTTGAACTGATAAATAGTTTTTTCCATAGAATTATCGTTCTGACAAAAGCTGCTGTTGGCCAATAAAATAAATGTGAGTATGAGAGCAATCTTTTTCATAAGGTAAATTTCGTGTTTTTTTTGATATAAAAAATATTAAAACAAAGAAGATCAATGTATTTCTGCAGACAATTGAGCTTCCAACAAGTTTACACAAATTGGCTTCAATTCGTCATAGGAACCCGTTTTTACCCCACATTTGCCGGTATAATGAACGATGTAGGCACATTGCTCTGCCTGCTCTGACGTATGGTCACAATAAGCCACCAGTGTGTTAATGACATGGTCAAATGTATTGACGTCATCGTTGAAAAGAATGATTTCATGTTCCCGCTCGACCTGAGTCAGAACATCAACTTCACTTTCTTTTTCAATTTGTGGTTTTTCTTTCCTCACGTTTTCATGAAATGGGCCGCAACCCATCGGTTTTTTTCAAAATTACGAATAAATCTAAATCCTGAACTTTCGCATTCAGTCAGAATCATTTCTAAATCATCGATATAAAACCCACTCATCAATAAATCTCCACCCGTTTTTAGGAGTGTGGCATAATCCTTTATTTGTTCCAACAGCACATTGCGGTTAATATTGGCCAAAACCAAATCACAATGGTCGAGCCTTGGGACCCTACTGTTTAGTTCAGTGCTGATTTTTTGACACTCATTTAAATCGATATTCTCTTGGGTATTTTCTACACACCAGGGATCATGATCTACAGCGAGGAGGGTCTGCGCTCCTTTTTTTTCGGCCAGTATGGCCAAAACTCCAGTCCCTGTTCCCATATCCAAAACCTTTTTATCCAAACAATCCAATTCCAATAAAAATGAAATCATCAACTGTGTAGTTTCGTGATGACCAGTACCAAAGCTCATTTTTGGAGTAATCACCAACTCATATTCTACGTTTTCGGGAGGGTGGAAATGAGCCCTAACCAAACAGCGCTCCCCCACTCTAATGGGTGAAAAATTTTTTTCCCATTGAGAATTCCAATTTTGAGGGGCAATGGTTTTGGATTGCCAATCGATTTCAATCTCTTTTAAATCAAAGACATGAAGTCGCAAAAAATCTTTTTTGAGAAAATCGTCTTCTGGAATATAGGCCTTGAACCCCTTTGATGTATCAACAAAACTCTCAAAACCTAAAGCACCCATTTCGTGGATCATGATGGGGCGCCAGGGTTCTACTGGCTTTAAAGTGACTTCAATCTCAAGATAAGTAACCGCCATTTAAGCCGATTGGATGATGGCCGCAAAGTCTTCTGCTTTGAGAGCAGCTCCTCCTATAAGTCCACCATC
>JAURMQ010000107.1 GCA_030830625.1 Flavobacteriaceae bacterium | reverse complement strand
ATTTGTGATTTGTTAACAAAGGTAGTAAAATCCGAAACAGGGAACTCTTGAGGTTGAAATAAATAAATAATCAGCCCAAATGAAATGAATTTCGCTCGCAAAAAAGTAAATTTAAACCATGAACAGTATTATCTCTTGTAATCATATTTTCAAAAGCTATGGTGATTTACCCGTTTTAAAGGGAATCGACCTGAATATTCAAGCCAAAGAAATTGTGGTCATTGTAGGCCCTTCGGGAGCCGGAAAAACAACTTTATTACAAATTTTAGGGACACTGGATTCGCCCGATCCGAATGATAAAAGTCTGTTGGAAATCGAAGGAAAGTCTCTTCAAAAAATGAGTTCCTCTGAAATTGCAGCTTTTAGAAACCAATATTTAGGTTTTATTTTTCAATTTCACGAATTACTCCCAGAATTTACTGCCCTTGAAAATGTTTGCATGCCGGGTTGGATTGCGAAAAAAGACCCTCTTAAATTAAAGAAAAAGGCAGAGCTTCTTATCGATCAAATGGGACTTCTAAACCGAATGCACCACAAACCTCAAGAACTTTCGGGTGGAGAGCAACAGCGAATAGCCGTTGCTCGTGCTTTGATCAACGACCCTAAAGTCATCTTTGCCGATGAACCCAGTGGAAATTTAGATTCTCAGAATGCTACGACTTTACACGAAGTCTTTTTCGAATTAAGAGACCAAATAGGCTGTACCTTTGTCATCGTAACCCACAATAATACACTGGCGGAAATGGCCGACCGTAAAATTCATTTAATAGACGGGAAAATTGTTTCATGAACCAAAAGGAACTCCAGTCTTTTCTTGACTTTAAAGCCCTTCAGTTCGAATCAATCGCATTCATTGACCACGACCCCATTCAAATTCCACATCAGTTTACTAAAAAACAGGACATAGAAGTTGCTGCTTTTCTGACTGCAACAATTGCATGGGGAAATCGAGTGAGTATTTTAAAAAGCGCTCAAAAGCTAATCGACAGTATGGATGCTTCGCCTTATGATTTTGTCATCAATCATCAAAAAAAAGATTTAATCCCTTTTAAAGGGTTTGTTCATCGCACATTTAATGAAAATGATTTGATCTATTTCTTTACTGCATTGAAAAATATTTACCTAAAACACCAGGGGTTGGAAAAAATTTTTTCAAATATTGAATACAGTTTACAAGAGCGTATTCATCATTTCAAAACAATTTTTTTTGAATTGAATCACCTTCAAAGAACACAAAAACACGTTTCAGATCCACAAAAAGGATCGGCTGCAAAACGAATCAATATGTTTCTGCGTTGGATGGTACGCTCAAATGATAAAGGGGTTGATTTCGGACTGTGGAAAAGTATTTCACCCTCGGAATTATCGATTCCACTGGACGTTCATACGGGAAATATAGCACGAAAATTAGGACTGTTAAACCGGACACAAAATGATGCTCGAGCCCTTTCGGAATTGGACTTGAACCTAAGAAAATTTGATCCAAATGATCCCGTTAAATACGACTTTGCACTCTTTGGATTGGGTGCTTTTGAAAAATTCTGAAGCAGAATACATCCCTTCTAAAGCTTTTATTCCTATTGATTTTATATTTTTGTAGAACAGCAATCTCTTAAATGAAGATACTCCTTAAAAATGCTACAATTCTAAATCCCCAGAGTCCCTTTCATTCTTCTCGTCAAGACCTTTTAATAGTTGATGGGCTTATTGTCGAAATAGCCGATAAAATCACAGCCGATAAAACAACGCAAACCTACACCTTTGAAAACCTCCATCTTTCTTCTGGATGGTTTGACAGTGGTGTATCTTTCGGTGAGCCAGGGTATGAAGAACGAGAAACACTTTCCAATGGATTGGCCGTAGCCGCAAAATCAGGATTCACCAAAATATTATTGAATTCCAATACGAATCCTGTACCCGATTCAAGATCCAATATCAACCATTTGATCAAAATTGCCGAAGGATCGACCACTTCCATGTTTCCAATTGGAGCACTTACTGTGGGCTCCAAGGGGGAACAAATGGCCTCACTTTATGATATGTTTGCTCATGGCGCCATCGCTTTTGGCGATCATAAAAAGGCTATTGAAAAAGGGAACTTACTCAAAATTGCTTTACAATATTGTCAAAGCTTTGATGCTACGGTTATCTCTTACCCCCAAAACACAGAGTTGGCTGGAAATGGAGTAATGCACGAAGGGATTACCAGTACCAGAATAGGCATGAAAGGCATCCCCTACATGGCGGAGTCGGTACAAATATCCCGAGATCTTGAAATTTTAAAATATACAGGAGGCAAATTACACCTCCCCAACATCAGTACAGAAGTAGGTTTGGAGATGATCCGCAAAGCAAAAAATCAAGGGCTTCACATAAGTTGCAGTGTAGGCTTACCTCATTTAATTTTTGACGATACCGAATTAGAGCATTTTGATACCCATTTTAAAATTTTCCCTCCTATTCGATCCAAAACAGATCAACAGGCCCTCAGAGCAGGCTTATTGGATGGAAGCATTGACATGATCAGCAGTATGCATGAGCCGATGAATATTGAGTTCAAAAAACTGGAATTCGAAAACGCTGCACCCGGATCCCTGGGACTTGAAAGCTGTTTTGGCATGCTCAACAAGGTTTTTCCCTTAGATAAAGTATTAATTTTTCTGACCCGTGGAGCAAAATATTTTGGAATCCCAACCCCAAACATAAACGTGGGTGAGCTTGCAGATTTGACCTTGTTTGATCCTGAAAAATCATACCGATTCGCTGAAAACGACCTAAAGTCCACCTCAAAAAATAGTGCATATCTGGGGCAAGAGCTCCATGGAAAAGTGCTCGGCAGCTTCAATAATGGAGTACTCACCCTCAATGACTGATAGATATGTTGTCCTACAAAATCAAAAAAGCAACTGTGGGAATCTCCCCTCACCCTACCATTTTCCTGATTCACGGTTATGGAAGCAATGCGGATGATCTTTTTTCCTTTGCAGATTATTTAGGACCCCAGCACACTGTGATTTCTCTCGAAGCCCCCTTAAGTACTCCCTTTGGAGGAAAAGCCTGGTATTCGATTCATTTCGATGCTTCACAAGACAAATGGTCGGATCTCGATGAAGCCAAAAATTCGATAGGTGAGATCATTCAACAGTTAGAATATTTTATAAAAAAATATGATTTGAATCCCAAAGACCTCAGTCTAATGGGGTTCAGTCAAGGCGCCATACTCTCTTGGTCCCTTTTATTGGACCATCCGGACAAGTTCAGAAGAGCCGTTTGTATGAGTGGATACATCAACTCTCAACTCTTAGAAAAACCATTGCATGAATATTTCAATATTCTAGCCTATTCCTCTCATGGCAAGCAGGACCCTACAGTTCCTTATTTATGGGCAGAATCTTCTGTCAATCAATTGAAAGTTAATAATCCAAAGGTTACTTTTAATGCCTACCCTGATGGACACACTGTATCTCAGAAAAACTTTAGCGATATTATAGATTGGTTGACTGAAACTAATCTGGATTAGGATATAGAAAATGGTCCTTCAACTCAAAACTAACGTTACCCCTATTGTCGATTTTATAGGTTAGAAATAGTTCCCCCCAATGAGTACCATCCGAAAAATCTGCTACAATCCATCTGTGATTCAATACTTTAACTTTATTGATCAAAAAAGTGCGATCCATTGCAGCATAAGGAATCAAATCATTTTTATCCCTTAATAAGTTCCTTTCGTATAGTTCATCTTTGACTCTACTGGCTATATTTTGAATCGGCAAATTCTCAAAATATCGCAAGGCGTACTCATTCCCTTCCAAATTAAAATCATTTTGCTCCTCCAAACGGCTTTGTACTTGAAAAATAGAATCTTTCAGTTTTGTGTTCAGGGTTTTTGTAGTGATTAATTTTCCTTGCAAATCCTCAAATACTTTCTTGGAATTGACCCATTGGAAAATCAGGATCAAAGCCGTGAATAAAAATAAATAAAGAATAATGTTTTTTTTCATCCGAATCAATTAGAATAAACTTCAAGATTATCGTAGGCCAAATATACATTTTCAGGGAGTTGTTTCGACAGCAGGTCGTGAAAACCCAGTAAATGACTGATATGTGTAAGGTAGGCACGCTTGGGCTGCAATTGCTCTACCATACCCAAAGCTTCTTCTAAGTTTAAATGTGTGGGGTGGGGCTCAATTCTGAGAGCATTGAGAACCAAAACATCTAAATTCTTGAGTTTTTCAAACTGGTCCTGTGCTATAGACTTGACATCGGTCAAATACGAAAAGTTATCGATTCTAAATCCCATTACTGGCAATTGATCGTGCATTACCTCCACCGGAATCACTTCTTTATCGTGTAACAAAAAAGTTTTGTTTTTTTTAATGGTATTGATTTGTACCGCAGGCGTCCCTGGATATTTATTCTCTGTTTGGAAAATATAGGAGAAACGTCTTGACAAATCAGAAACAACCCTTTTGTGGGCATAGAGGGGGATGTCTCCATGTCTGAAAAAAAAAGGGCGAATATCATCTATCCCAGCGGTATGATCGGCATGCTCGTGAGTAAAGAGAATGCCATCCAAACGACTGCACGCTACCCTGAGCATTTGTTGGCGAAAATCAGGACCACAATCGATAACATAGCGGTACTGCTCCCATTCGATCAAAACTGAGGATCTGAGCCTTTTATCCTTGGGGTTTTCACTCAAACAAACAGGGTGTCGGCTTCCAATTACGGGTATTCCCTGAGAGGTTCCTGTTCCAAGAAAAGTTATTTTGATCATAAGGTAAATTCAAAAGTAAATATTTAGGGAGATATTAGACAAACTTTGTAATTTTATAACATATATCTGATCATGCCGATTACCCTTCCAGGAGACAAAGAATTTGAAAAACGACCCTCCACCGAGCGCAAAGCTTTAAAAATCAATTTGAACGATCGTATCTACGGTACTTTTGCAGAGATTGGTGCTGGACAAGAAGTGGCCAGACACTTTTTTAGAGTCGGAGGAGCTTCAGGGACCATTGCCAAAACCATAAGCGCATACGATAAAAATTTTAGCGATACCATCTATGGAGAAGAGCAGGATGGACGCTATGTGACTGAAACCA
Organism: Flavobacteriaceae bacterium; assembly: GCA_030830625.1. GTDB lineage: Bacteria > Bacteroidota > Bacteroidia > Flavobacteriales > Flavobacteriaceae > UBA8316. The sequence goes on along the minus strand of JAURMQ010000107.1, from coordinate 11,248 downwards.
GACTCCAAAAAATGCTTAAGCGAGAAATTATGTTACTCGAAACACGAATTCCTCGTTCCAATCATCCCAATAAAATGTTTTTTGCTTACGCCAATACTGTTGCAACCATTGATTTTGCGAAAAAATACAAAGGTCACGGTTGGATGGGTATTCGCTACCAAGTGGCTCCAGAACAACCCTATAATGAAATCATGATACACATTCGATTTCATCAGACAGAGGCAAGGCTTCAGCAAGAAGCGATCGGTCTTATGGGGGTAAATTTGATTTACGGTGCATTTTACAATTACGATGAACCCAAAAAAATAATCAAACACCTGTACGATCACATCGACAATACTGCGATTGAAATTGATACCGTAAATCTCTCAGGTCCTATTTTTAAGGGAGTTGACAATAGACTTTTAAGCCTTTTGCTTTTAAAGAATCATATGACAGAAGCCGTAATGTTCAATCCCGAAGGAAAAAACGTATTACCGGCGCGGGTGCTTTATAAAAAAAATATCCTGGTTTTGAGAGGTAGCTTTAGACCGGTGACCAAAGTCAATATTGATATGTTCAAAAAATCCTATGATATTTTTATAAAAGAGCAAAATGTTGACGAAAAGAAAACCGAAGTCCTTTTTGAAATTACCCTCTCTAATCTAACCTCACAGGGCGAAATAGATGAATCTGATTTTATGGACCGTGCCAAGCTGCTCTGTTCTTTGGGTCATACGGTAATGATTTCAGACTTTAAGGAATATTTCAGAATGGTCGACTATCTGTCTGAGTACACTAAAGAGCAAATTGGACTGACCATGGGGGTGAGCAATTTCGTTGAAATTTTTGACGAACAATATTACAAAGAGGTAAAAGGGGGAATCTTGGAAGCTTTTGGAAAAATGTTCCACAATAATCTTAAGGTATATCTGTATCCCATGAAAGATCTTGATACCTGTGAAATCATAAATTCCAATAATCTGAAACTTCACCCGAGAATGAAGGATTTTTACAAATTCTTCAAATACAACGGTAAGGTTGTGGACATTTTCGATTACGAAAGTGAATACCTCTCCATCTTTTCTCGTGAAATACTCTCTCAAATTAAAAAAGGAAATGAGGATTGGAAAGATCAGCTGCCTGAGGGTATTGCAGAAATGATCATGACCAATAAAATGTTTGGTTGGAAGGACAAAAAGGTCAAAGTCTAATCCTCTTCCAAGATCTGCGCCGCATGATCTTTGGTTTTTACTTTACGAATCACTTTTTCTATTGTACCCTTTTCATCTATCAAAAAAGTTGTTCTGTGAATTCCATCATACTCCCTCCCCTGAAACTTTTTAGGTCCCCACACTCCAAAAGCATGAATAACGGTTTTATCTTCATCTGCTATTAAAAGAAAAGGAAGCGCATATTTTTCGGCAAAACTTTTTTGCTTCTTAGGACTGTCGGCACTCACCCCAAACAACTGATATCCTTTATCTTGAAGGGCTTTATAGTTATCCCTTAGATTACAGGCTTCAACAGTACATCCCGGAGTGTTTGCTCTAGGATAGAAAAAAACAATGCTTTTCTTTCCTATGATATCTTCAGAACTTAAAGTATTTTCGTTTTGATCGATAGAAGTAAATTCAGGAAGGGCATCCCCCACTTGTAACGTATTCATAATATTTTTCTATTTTGAATCGAATTAACGAAAAATCTCAATGACTAAAAAGGAAACGGCATCCTTTGTAATCGACAAATTGGATAAACTTTATCCAGAAATCCCTATACCTTTAGACCATAAAGATCCTTATACTCTTCTGATTGCAGTATTGTTATCGGCTCAAAGCACTGATGTTAGGGTCAATAAAATTACACCTCTATTGTTTGAAAAAGCGGACACCCCTGAGGAAATGATTAAAATGACCGTGGATGAAATCAGAGAGATCATCAAACCGGTGGGGCTATCTCCAATGAAATCCAAAGGAATACATGGATTGTCTCACATTCTGATCAATGAACACCAAGGAAAGGTACCCAAAAGCTTTGAAGCTCTTGAGGCGCTGCCTGCTGTAGGTCATAAAACGGCAAGTGTGGTCATGTCTCAAGCATTTGGTGTACCCGCATTTCCCGTTGATACTCATATTCATCGGTTGATGTATCGCTGGGGATTATCAAACGGAAAAAATGTAGTACAAACCGAACGCGATGCGAAGCGAATATTTCCGAAAAACAGGTGGAATGACCTCCATCTTCAGATCATCTGGTATGGAAGAGAATATAGCCCTGCAAGAGGATGGAATATAGAAAAGGATGTCATAACGCTAAAAGTGGGAAGGAAATCCATCATTAAAAAACAATTAAAGATTTGATTTTTAATCTTTTTCAATTGTTCTAAAATCTCTTTTTTCTGACTTATAGGACTTGGAAAAAGCCAAAATCCGTTGGATGACAATGGGTCGAGGTCCTATTTCGAGATTTTTGTTCGTAATGTAATCTTGCTTCATGCAATGACCTTTACATACTGAACGAAAAAAAAATCAAAAAATTATTTAGGAGGTCAAAAGAATCTGATTTTCCTCAACCATTTTTCTTAAGTTGATGACTGCATAGCGCATTCTCCCCAATGCTGTATTAATACTCACACCGGTAATTTCTGCTATTTCCTTAAAACTCATATCCCGATACAAGCGCATATTTAAAACCTCTTTTTGATCTTCTGGCAGTTCGGTAATCAAATTTTGAAGATCATTGACAATCTGATGTTGGATTAAATTATTTTCTACATTGGGAGTACTGTCAGAAACAAATTGAAATACATCATAATCATCGGTAGCCTCAAATTTGGGCATACGGTTGGACTTTCTAAAAAAATCGATGATCAAATTATGTGATATTCGCATCACCCATGACAAAAATTTCCCTTCTTCATTGTACATTCCGCTTTTTAGGGTTTTAATGACCTTGATAAAAGTATCTTGGAAAATATCATCAGCAACATCACGGTTGTGAACTTTGGAGAAAATAAAGTTGTAAATTTTTGACTTGTGTTTGAGAATCAAAAGTTCCAAAGACTTTTCATGGCCTGAAATGTAATGGTGAACTAAGTAAGCGTCAGTGTGGGGTTGGGGTTGAGAGACTTGCATAAACTACTTTTTTCAGCAGAGCTGATTAAACAAAACGATTTAATTTAAAAGTAGTTTTTCGCTATAGGCCATAGTTCTTTACACAAATATAGCTATTTTTTTTATGAATATCAAATCATTGATAATTTCATCGAATTTAAGAGTACTGTGAAGAATGGTTTGCCAAAATTAGTTGTAATTTTACAGTTCGATTTTAATCCATGGGAGAAATTCTTGATTTGGACATTAAAAAATATATCATCATCAAAGGAGCGCAACTCCACAACCTTAAAAATGTTGATGCTGTATTCCCAAGAAATCAAATGACTGTTGTTACTGGACTTTCGGGTTCGGGTAAATCTTCATTGGTATTTGACACTCTTTATGCCGAAGGGCAACGTCGATATGTTGAAAGCCTTTCCTCCTATGCGCGTCAGTTTATGGGAAAACTCAATAAGCCAAAGGTCGATGAGATAAAAGGCATAGCCCCCGCTATAGCTGTTGAGCAAAAAGTGTCATCCTCCAATCCCCGATCGACAGTAGGAACTAAAACCGAAATTTACGATTATCTCAGATTGCTCTATGCCAGAATTGGAAAAACGTTTTCCCCTGTTTCGGGAAAACAAGTCAAGAGCGATAGTGTTAAAGACGTTTTAGAGCATCTAAAAAAGGAGTTTACTATTGGAGACAAACTCCTGCTTCTCGCCCCTGTAGATCAAAATTCAAAGAAGAAAAATGACCGATTAGGCATTTTAAAGCAACAAGGTTTTGCTCGGATTTTTATCCAAGGTGAAATAAAACGAATTGAAGAATTAACTGAAGAACCCGATGAAAGTTATGATCTTGTCGTAGATCGAATCATCATTCGCCAAGAAGAAGAATTTTATCAACGGTTAGCCGATGCCATTGAAATTGCCTTTTATGAAGGGAATGGAACTTGCTCCCTTTGGACATTGGATCAAAAAAAGAAGATTACTTTTTCCAATCGATTTGAATTGGACGGAATTACTTTTGTTCCTCCCAATATTCATTTTTTTAGTTTTAACAACCACTTTGGGGCGTGTAAAAAGTGCGAAGGCTTTGGAGATATTATTGGAGTTGACCCCGAATTGGTGATTCCCGATACCAGCCGATCTATTTTCGATGAAACCATTGCCCCTTGGAGAGGAGCAGGAATGAAGAAGTTTCACAAACAATTGGTTGAAAATGCATATAAATTTGACCTTCCCATACACAAACCTTATTACCAGCTCAGTGAAAATGATATTACCACCCTTTGGGAAGGCAATTCCTGTTTTACGGGCATCGACAAGTTTTTTAAAAAAATTGAAGCTAAAAACTATAAAATTCAAAACAGAGTACTGTTATCTCGCTACAGAGGAAAAACAGTATGCAATGAGTGTAAAGGATCACGACTCAGAAAAGACAGCAATAATGTAAAAGTAGGGGGAGCAACGTTATCCACCCTCTTGCAACTGCCTATTGATGAATTGGGAGTGTTTTTTGAAGAAATGAAGCTCAACGATTACGACAGTACTGTATCGGAGCGCATCCTGAAAGAGATTCAGTCTAGAATTCAGTTTATTCAAGATGTTGGATTAGGGTATCTCAATCTCAACAGAAAATCGAATTCCCTATCTGGTGGCGAATCACAACGCATCAATCTGGCTACTTCTTTGGGCAGTGCTTTGGTCGGCTCTATGTACATTTTGGACGAACCCTCTATTGGACTGCACTCCCGCGACAATGACCGGTTGATTAAGGTATTAAAAAAACTAAGAGACCTTGGCAATACCGTCATTGTAGTTGAACACGACGAAGAAATCATGAATGCAGCCGATAAAATCATCGATATGGGGCCAGAGGCTGGGACTTATGGCGGAGAAATTGTTGCTGAAGGAGATTTAAAACAAATTTGCCAGTCGGAGAGTTTAACAGCAAAATATCTGCGTCATGAAATGTCCATCTCTATTCCTTCAAAAAGAAGAAAAAGTCAAAGTAAAATATCACTGACAGGCAACAGAGAAAACAATCTGAAAAATATCGATGTATTTTTTCCCTTGGGGTGTATGACAGTGGTTACTGGAGTTTCTGGAAGTGGAAAGTCGACCTTGGTTAAAAAAATTCTTTATCCGGCTTTACAAAGAGAAAAAGGAATTTTCAATGACAAACCAGGACAGTTTGATGCCCTTACAGCTCCTTTTGAAAAAATTAACAGCGTAGAATTTGTGGATCAAAACCCTATAGGGAGATCCTCTAGATCCAACCCCGTTACGTACATCAAAGCTTATGACGAAATCAGGAATCTCTTTGCACAGCAACCCCTTTCCAAAAATCGTGGATATCAAGCCAAACATTTCTCTTTTAATGTGGACGGAGGCCGTTGTGATCATTGTAAAGGGGATGGCAATACCACTATCGAAATGCAATTTATGGCAGATGTGGTGCTTCAATGTGAACATTGTAAAGGAAAAAGGTTTAAGAAAGAAATCTTAGAAGTAGAGTTCAGAGGATTGTCATTAGACCAATTACTGGAAATGAGTGTTGATGATGCAATCGATTTTTTTGAAAGAGAAAATCAACCGAAGATGATACAAAAACTCAAGCCTCTTCAAGAAGTAGGTTTGGGATACATCGCATTGGGGCAGCCCTCTACTACCCTGTCTGGTGGAGAAGCACAAAGGATCAAACTGGCCTCATTTATCGGTAGAGGCACCACCAAAGACAAAATTGTTTTCATTTTTGACGAACCTACCACTGGACTTCATTTTCACGACATTAATAAGTTACTTCGGTCGCTGAATGCACTCATCGATCAAGGTCATACCGTGATTGTGGTAGAACATAATTTAGATTTGATCAAAACGGCAGATCATCTGATCGACCTGGGACCCGGAGGCGGAAAAAATGGTGGTGAGTTGGTAGCCATGGGGACCCCTGAGGAAGTCGCTGCGGTAAAAACATCCTACACAGGACAATATCTTGCTCAGAAATTAGAGGTTTAATTTTATTTTCTGAAAGGAAAAACTCTACCCATCAATTGCTGAAGATCCTCTGTAAGCCTAAGAAAATAGGCCAATAAAATAAAGATTACTCCAATAAGCATAGACCTCAACACCAAAGCCAAAAGAGGATCGAAATCAAATTTGATTTGAGGGACCATCAGATACAATAGGGAAATAATTCCCAACGTGAGCAATGTCTTTCTCCCGTAGGGATTGATTTTATATTTAAGCTGAACCAATACTATTTTTAAAAAATTAATCAAAGCGATTACCATTAAAGTAGCATAAGCGGCTCCGATGATCCCATACCATTGTATAAGGAAAAGGTTGAGAACGACCGCTAAGACTGCCGATGCAGTAGAAAACCAAAAAACATAACCGTAATATTTTGAATTGGTAATGATGTTATTCAAACAGCCCATAGACATGGTGAATAACTTCCCAAGCGATACGATAAGAACAACTTCCAGGGCTACGATATAATCTCCTAAATTGACCAAAGTGTAAAAATCATTTAGATTTAGATTGATCAACAAAAAAAGTAATCCCGACAACAGCAGTAGGTTATTGGCACTTTTTTTTAATAAATCATTCAGTAATGAAGCATTATCATCATTGATGGCTTGGGCGACAATTGGACTGATGATTTGAAACATGGCCCTACCCGGAAATTCAATCACTGCAGCTATAAATATGGCAACACTGTAATAAGCCACATTTTCAACCGTCAGAATATTAGAAATCATTGACTTGTCGATGTCCAAAATCAAACTTGCCGCAGTTCCCGACATAAAAATCAACAGACTGTACCGTAAGATGGATTTGAATTGCAAGGGTAAACTGAAATGAAATTTAGGTGTATAGATGATCAGGCTATAGCTTACCACCACTAAAAGTCTGATATAATACCCGATGATCAAAGCCAAAATAAATCCATCCAAATCTACAGCTTCAAAGGCGTAGGCCAACAGCAAAATAAATATCAAAGCACGAGGGTAGAATTCTTTTAAAAAATTACCGAAAACCGAGTGCAACTGTATCCTTAGCCAATTGAAAAAAACTTCAAACATAGCGGTAGAAAAAGCAACGGCCAAAATCATGTAAGCATACTTCCCCAGCCCATCATTCTCGGAAGCAATAAAATCAATGATTTGATCTTGAAAAAAAAAGCCAATAGTCAGCAAAAGGGTAAAAACAAAAAGGGGAAGATAAAGGGAGAAACTCAGTAGTTTATCTTTTTCTTCTTTGGTCTCACTACTGCTGTAAAATTTAATCACAGCAAATTGAACTCCAAAAGAGATAAAAGGTTGAACCAAATTTGACAAAGCCAAAAGCGCAACAACCAATCCCTGTAGAGCACTTCCCATATGTGTAGGATACAAATAAACCGTATTGACTGCGCCAATCAGAAACGCCAAACCTATACTGACACTATTATAAAACGACTGCTTGGCTATGATTCCCATATCAATTTTTATTCGATTTAAATTTTTGAACTCCAAAAAAGGAAACTATAGAAATAAAAATCAAAAGCGTTATCCCTCTGATGTAACTTCCCATTTGAATTACAGGAGGGTCAAAGTTAAATTCGATACGGTGTTTTCCTGAAGGGACATGTAAGCCTCTAAGCACATAATTGATTGGGAAAAAGCTTACTTCTTTATCATCGATGGTAGCGGTCCAGCCTTTAGGATAATACATTTCAGAAAATACTATCAATTGGTCTTCTGTTGATTCCAACTCATATTTGAGGTGAGTGGGGTGCTTTTTTACCAATTCAATTCTTTCCAATTTTTCGGAATCGTATGCCAATTTCAGCTCATTGGGTAGCTCGGATTTCAAAACTACTCCTTGATGATTGAAATCCATACTTTTCATAGACTCCAGCACCATATCGGCCGTATCTTCCACCAAAAGAGTATCCAATCCCCAAGCGACTCCCAGCACATTGGGATTTTCGATTACCTCCTGCTGATTTTTTTGTTGAATCAACAGGTATTTAACATTAAGCATATCCATCACCCCAGAAATTTGGTGGGTAGAGAAGTAATCGTAAAGTTCTTCATAACGTCTGGGTTTAGCGCCGTGATAGCCTCCAATAGCATTGTGAAAATAGGCCGTTCTTGCACCAGCAAGTTTTAAACCCGGTTCATAAACTCTAAAGCGAGCAGTATCTTTTAAAATAAGCTTATCCCCAGCCTGGGCTTGAAATAGGTTTTCTTTCTGTCTTGGACTAACAAATAAATCTCTGTCAATATACCGTTGAGAAACGCCTATCAGATCGGACAACATCAAAACAATGACAGCAAGTAGAGTCATATTTTTACTGAGCTTTCCTTTGGAAAAATAAAAAAGTAGGGCCAAAAGTATTGAGCTGTAAATCACGGCTCGGATCAAGTCATGATTAAAAATTGCCTTTCGGGTCGCAACGATTTGATCCATCAATACGGGACCATACGCATCCCTGAGGTAGGCATCCATTGGACCTGAAAAGTCAAAAAATCCTTTTGAAAAAAACAATACAATCAAAACCAAGATAAAGGAGGCTCCTGTCTTCAATATTTTTTTTCCATCATTAGTATCGGATTTTTGAACGAAACGATACAAGCCCAAACAAGCTAATACAGGAAAACAAAATTCCAAAATCACTTGTATGGAACTGACGGCTCTAAATTTGTTGTAAAGGGGGAAGTAATCGATGAAAAACTGTGTCAGAAAAGATAGATTTTTTCCCCACGATAAGAGTAATGATAAAACAATCCCTGCTAAAAGTCCATTACTCAATCTTCCCTTGACAAAGAAAAGAGCCAAAAAAGCCATGAAAATTACCGTAACCCCAACATAGGCAGGGGCTTCAAGTATGGGTTGATCTCCCCAATAGGTTGGAACATTGGAAACAAAACCCTTTGCTTGTTGAGGCGATAAGCCATTTTGAATCAAAAAGGCATACAATTCTGACCCTTCTCCCACATCTTCCGACGACCCCCCTCCCTGTATTCTGGGAGCCAAAAGATTGAAACTTTCAAAAATTCCATAACTGAACTGAGTGATATAATCCGTATTGAGTCCTCCCGTTTTCTCCTTAACGCTACCCTCGGGATTGAACATCAATTCGCTTTTTCCTCTTGTACTGAATTCGGTATATTCTGCTGTTGCCAATAAAGGAGGTGCATTAAGACCTAAAGCCAAAATTCCAGCCAAAACCAGCAGTAAGGACTGTCTTAAAAAACTTTGGTGCGTTTTAGTGCTCAAAGCATGAATTCCATAAACAATTCCGATAAGCAGCATCAGCAACAGCATATAGTAGGTCATTTGATAATGATTGGCTCGAATTTGCATACTCAAAGCAAAAACAGTCAATACAAATCCTCTAAAGGACTGTTTATTCAATATCATGTACATACCCCCAATGACCAAAGGCATATAGGCCAATGCTTGGGCTTTGGTATTGTGTCCCACTTGTAAAATGATTAACAAATAGGTAGAAAGACCATAAGCAAAAGCTCCAAAAACCGCAATGGGTATTGGCATTTTGATGATGAGCAAAAAAAGATATGCACTCAAAAGATAGAGAAACAAAATTTCGGATGGATGTGGAATCAACTGAATCAGTTGGTGGAAAGGAGTCAAAAAGTCGTATGGATAGCGAGCTCCCAATTGGTAGGTGGGCATTCCGCCAAAAGCATTGTCAATCCAATAGATTTCCTCATTATTATTTTCCCGGAATTCTTTGATTTGCCTCGACATTCCAGAATATTGGCGAATATCAGACTGAATCAATGTTTTGCCGGACATGACAGGGTAGAAAAACAAAACCGAAAACAAAGCAAAACCAAAAATAACGGAAAGGTGCTTCAAGTTTTGCTTATGCAAAAACGACTCAATCAATTTCTTCATAATCAATATATTCCCCCACTTCTTTCTCCGCCTTATCGATCTTTTTCTTGGGGGGGGGTGAATATTCATTCGCATCAAAATGCTTTATTTTATTGGTCAATCGATTGATGAAATATTTGATAAAAAAAGGGGAAATGAATCGAAAGAGGTAAACAAAAACCGTCAAAATCAATAAAAACTTAATCAGTCCAACCACAACAATTGTATTAAGTGTAAAATTCAAAAGTAATTAAAACTTATGACTAATTTAATGTTTTGATAGGGGCTCCCTTTTAGAAATATAATTAGATTTATCTTGCAAAAAAAAATCTAAATGCTAAAACAAGCCCCACTGTTGTTTGTTTTATGGTCAAACATCGTTCTATCGCAATATACCGATCAGATTAATTCGAATCGACCGGGGGTCTCTATAGGGGCTTTTGCCGTAGGAAAAGGAATTGTCCAATTCGAGGGAGGCTTCGAATACAGAAAATACAAACACCAAGGCTACAATTATTCTACTTCAGACGGAAGCATTGTATTTCTTTCTTTGCGTTGGGGGTTTTTATCAGAACGGTTAGAGTTAACCTATCAAGGTTCTTTTATGTTCGATCGGTTTACCAACAAAATATCAAGTCAAGATTTTGTTTATAAGAGAAAAGGCTTTCTTCAGAATTTCTTGGGCGTCAAATATTTAGTATACGATCCTTTCAAAAAAGAGAAAAAAATAAATGTATACAGTTGGAATGCCAACAATGGTTTTAAAATAAAAGACTTGATTCCTGCCGTTTCTCTCACGGCAGGAGGTAATTTTAATTTTGACTCCAACCCCCCCTACCCTTTCGGAGATGTGTATGACATAGTGTATCGGCCTATTTTCTATCAAAACTTAGGGGGCTCGAAAGACAAAGATCCATTTGTATCCCTACGAGGGGTTTTGGCTACACAGTCTCATTTTTTAGGGACTTGGGTTTTTGTCACCAATTTTATTTACGATCGTTACTTGTCTGAGCAAACGGCGAAAAGCTATATTCTTACCCTTACCCATACTTTTCATCTACTCTGGTCGGTCTATCTGGAAAACGAAGGCCTTTTTTCGGAACGTTACAAAGACCAAATATTCCGAACGGGAGTGGCTTATCTTTTTTCAGACAACATTCAGATAGAGAGTTCTGTAGGAGTGAATACCAATACCCAACCTAGTGCTCTTTTTGTTAATTTAGGCGTTTCATATCGATTGAACTTTCACAAAGAGTATATCAGCAGTGCTGAAAT
>JAURMQ010000106.1 GCA_030830625.1 Flavobacteriaceae bacterium | reverse complement strand
TTATAGGGTCTTTTGAAGTTTTCTTTCTCCAATTATCGTCCCAATCTTTAATTTGACAAACAACCCCTGTGCTAACCTTTGTTCTCTTTCTCTTATAGTAATAATCAATAATGACGGGAACAGAATCCTTTTGATTAAGGTGATTCTTATTATTTTTATAGTCTAACCTGTAATAAAGTCCCATTAATCAGTCCATTAACTCTTTCTAATATACGAAAAATTCCTGAATTTTAGTACCCTATATAGTACCCCAAATGGGTTTTTATATAAAAATAAAACCTCAACAAGTTGTAAATCAACATGTTGAGGTTTGTTGTTGGTGGTCCCACCTGGGCTCGAACCAGGGACCAACTGATTATGAGTCAGCTACTCTAACCAACTGAGCTATAGGACCGTTTTGAAGTACAAATATAAGCATCGCCTTTAAATATAAACGAATATAAATTTTGAATTGAGGCTTTCACTCATGGCAAAAATGTAAAACTGCCCAAGAACTGCCAAAATGAGTGTAACATATCCAAAGATTTGTATTGCCAACGATGGGAAGTATTTCATTGATTTTAATTTAAATGATAAGAGATATCGTTTATATAATCGTAAGAAAACTAAACCCTAATTCATTCCCTAAAAAACATCGCAGGAGGCAAGCTGAACTATTCGCTAAAAAGGTCTATGACCATGTCGTATCTAATAATTATTCCTTTGATAAGGACAGCCGCTCTAATGAATTGGCACTATTTGATAGACTGATTGAAAGTAAGCTTGGCGAGAACCTTTCAGACCATTATAGAAAGACCCTCAGGGAGCTCTCAGAGAAGCTTAGAGAGCAAGTTATTATCCACAACACATCCCTATTGAATTCAATAGTTCTGTTTTCATAAGCTTTGGAGCAATTTTAAAACGCAATCTAAACGGATTGATAGCAACAATACTATCTACTCCTTTAGGCACTCAGGAGCAATAGATATATTTAAAAGGACAGGTAGTATTACCAAGCTACAGAAAGCAATGGGACATTCCTCTATAAATGTTAGTTTGACATATTTAAGAGGCTAAGAAGTACCAGAGCTAACTGAAGGGGATATGCCTGAGTTGGAATAAAAAAACAGGGGGCTACCGCCCCCTGCGTTTTAATCTAAAATTTAAATTGTAATTCTACTCCAACTGCATTTGTTTTAAGCTTAACACCATCAATATTAGAGGAATTACTAAGTTGAGTAGCGTAACTGGCAACCAGAGTTATGCTTTCGGTAAAGTCATATCCAATACCAATTCAACCCGAAAAGGCAGATTTTTTTACAACATCAGTATCTACATCTGCAAGTGAAAAACTTAATCCCAAGCCCGGACCTACAAAAAAACAAGCATCTTTTCCAGACACATAATATTGTAATGCTAAGCCAAAACCAATTGCATTATTAGATTCTCCTTCAACCTTCTCCCCAATGCCAAAGCCAATGGAGGGTAATAAATCTAAATTTTCAGAAATTTCAGCATCGTACAATAAACCAATTGAAATAGCAGTTACGTTATCCGAATCTACTGATATTCCACCACCAGAAGCTTTTGCTTTTCCAGATGAAAATCCAACGCTGGCTCCAAATTGTCCAAATGACAATGCAGGAACCATTAATAATAAAATAATTTTTTTCATTTATTTTTGATTTGGGGTTATAAACAAATTTAATTAATTCCTTTTTTATAGACAAATAATAAAAAGTGCCTGAGCTAACTGAGGGAGATATACAATTACCAAGACTTGTTACCGAGTGAAATAGGAGAGATTTTAGCTGTAGATTGTATTGTTTCAGGTTCGTTTAAAACATCAAAGCCTATGTCTGACGCAGCTGCTGTTGCTGTAGGTGTTTTATTGGGTGGTATTGGCTCTACTCAAACTGCCGTTTGTAACATGGATTTTTACGATACTAGAGATGACGAACTTATTGTTAATTACAATAAAAAAGTGAGTGGTGGTCTTGGTTCTGATGCACAAGATTTAATTAATGTTCTCATGAGATAAGGAACTAGAAGAATTCCTTACACTAAATAGTTTTAGCACTCACCAGATTTTAGTGTTTTTACTTCTTACATCTTGGTTAAGGGTTACCCAAAAGTACTCTTCATTGAATTTAATACGTTCTACTTTAAGACGCCTAAAAACAATGTAAATTAAAATAATTCCTAGTAAAAATTTACTAATGTGATAAGATTCCCACCCACTATCTATCTCATAATTCCTCATAATCATTTATTTTTTGCCAGAAAAATTTTTACTAACCCTGGAAAAATCAAACTGTTTTTTGAAATTTAACCGCACATTTACACCCATTCTTGGTTTAATTGAATTATAATCTATAACTTTATAGAAGTAGATTCATTACTATGAAATTGACGCGATATTTATCCTTATTTGTTTCCGTAATCGTGCTGAGTGCATGGAGTTTTCAGCTGAACCGGCCTTCTATCTTTAGAGGAGGTACTTCAACAAATATGTCTGAAGAATTTGCTGCTTACGGTCTCAACGATTCTGTTATGATTGCAGTGGGAATCTTAAAGGGAATGCTTGCCCTATTGCTGTTGCTGGGAGGCATCAAATATCCCCAATTCATCAAGCCCTCTGCCGCTGCTATGGCAGTATTTATGGCAGGAGCGGTGTATTTCCACATCCGTATTGGTGATGGTATAATTCCTACCCTTCCTGCTGCTTCCATGTTATTGTGTTGTTTGGTCTTGGTTTTTAACGCTAAAATTTTTGGCGATCAAAAATCCTAACTCCCATGCGTTGAGATTGTTCTTCATTTTGGCGATCCATTCGATTTAAATGCGCGAAACTTCCTTGAATGTGTTTGGAGCACCCCTGATGGTTTGCGGTACCCAGCCGATGACGGGTGCCTTCCGGAACGGATGTTGTGATACGGGTGGGATGGATGTAGGAACCCATACAGTTTGTGCTGTGGTTACCGATGCCTTTTTAAGCTTTTCGAAACGTAAAGGAAACGACCTCACACGCGCTTATCCCGAATATAATTTTCCGGGTTTGGTGGCCGGTGACCGTTGGTGTTTGTATGTTTTACGGTGGTTGGAAGCTTATCAAGCCCAGGTAGCTCCACAAATTCTATTGGAAGCCTGCCACCAAAAAACCTTAGAATACGTCGATATAGAAACTTTGAAGAAATTTGCTTTTGATACCGCTTAACATACTTGTGATTTTTTCGGCGGCTTCATTTGCCTTTTTTGGCTTAAATTGTTTTGCCAGTAAACACATGCGGGTGCCCTTCAATGGATTGGCGCTATGGGTCTATTGATAGGGTTTTGGATCGTTCATCTACAAATCATAAGTGCCGTAGGGCTTTCTCCTATGATGGTGATGGGGGTCATCACACGTTTGAAGATCAAAGACACTGTGGCGCAAACCCTTCCCGCTTTTTTGTACTGTCTGCTCAATGCTTACTTATCCATAAAATGGATTGGAATTGTAGGGTAAAGCCTATTGGATAAATTCGCTATGAGATCGTTCGAGAAATAGGGTAAAAGCTATCTTCTTCTTCCTTGAAACTCCATGGCCTCTCCCTTACCAAATCCATAACTGAATCCAACCACCCAAAACCTTCCATAGACCGAACGACTCCATATGTTGAAGTTGTTTCTAATGGTGCTGTTTTCTCTGACCCGAGTTTCAAAAAGGTCTCTTATATTAAGACTGATCACGCCTTTGCCCTTAAGTAGTTTTTTTCGCGCGCCCAAGTTGAGAAACCAACTGGGAGCGGATTCCCCATCTATGGTTTTGAAGCCCGACTGATCGTTCCAACTGACTTCTACATCCAGATCTTTGGGAAATTTAAATTTGGACGTTATTTCGGTATTCCAACTGTTGCCCTTAAAATCGAAAGACTGGCTTTGCCAAGTTGCTTTTCGGTCAAAAGTATTGTAGTTGAAATCCCCGCTGATGACAATCCTTTTGGAGGGATTAATTTTTCCATTCAACTCTAGGCCATTTACTCTTTTGGTCCCCAAATTTTCGGGTCCACTAACGCTGATGTTGTCTTGAAATGTAGTAACAGATTCAATCGTGTTGGTGGTATAAAGTTGGTATACACTCATGTTGAAAGACGCAATTCCTTTGAGGTATATGGCGGATATTTCGTAGGAATCGGAGTATTCCGATCTCAGATCGGGATTTCCTTTTCTGTAATTAAAACTGTTTCGAATGTTGAAAAACGGATTCAGATCCCACAATCGGGGGCGGTAAATTCTTCGGGAGTAGCCCGCCTGAAGTGAAAAGCTTTTGGTGAACTTATAGGAAGTGCTCATCGAGGGAAATAAATCGGTAAAATTCTGACTGTTACTTTTTTGGGTGTTTACCAAATGAGTATCTACCCGAGTGTTTTCGGCTCTCAGTCCCGCTTGTACTCCCCAAGTATCCGATTCGTAGGCCGCTATTCCATAAAACCCCAAAACCCCTTGAACAAATTCAAAAACATTGGTCAGTCCTGGATCGACAACCCATTGACCCGCCTCATCATTTTTGACCTCAAAATCATTACTCACATCATTATTAGAATATTGGAACCCTCCTTCTGCGGTCCATTGTTCTCCAAATGGATGGGTGTAGTCCAATTTGAAGGTATGTAAGGCTTCTCTAAAATAGGTATGGGTTTCTTGATTGTCGAAGGTATCAGATCCCGAAACGGGGGTATTGAAAAATTGAGAATTTTGATCCTTACTAAAAAGATTTCCTGTTGCACTGAAAATCAAATCATGATCTTCGTGGTCTAAAAAATCTTTTTTGTAGATGAATTCATATTGATATTTAGGATTGCCCGCTGTGGTGATCTCTTCTCGGTTCCATTCCGAAATCAATCTTGTAATGTCTTGATATTTTTTAACATTGGTGTTTGAAGGTTGGTTTTCTGCCTCAAAGGCGTAAAATCCCGAGAGGGTGATCACATTTTGAGGGTTGATGTAATAGTCGGTCCCCAGAATGATGTTGTAGAATTCTTCTTTTCGGTATTGGATTCCTTCAGTAATGATCTGAGTATTGGTCAACAGATCATCGTTGATGTTGATTTCCTCCCGAGGATAGCTTCTATTTCCATAGCCTATTTGAGTGAACAAATTGAATTTTTCGGTACGCCTGTTGAGGCTCACCCCTACACTATTGTTCTCGGGTTGCCCATAATTGAGGCTAAAGGAGCCATTGATTCCTTCTCTCTCATCTTTTTTGATTACTATATTTATAATTCCTGCGGTTCCTTCTGCTTCATATTTGGCCGAAGGATTGGTAATGACTTCTACTTTTTCAATCATTTCTGCGGTGATAGATCCCAGTGCATTTCCTCCTTCAGATGTCAATACAGAAGGTTTTCCATTGATCAAAATTTGTACTCCCGAATTGCCTCTAAGACTGACTTGTCCCTCTATACTAACGGTGACAGAAGGGACGTTGTCTAAAACCTCGAGTGCGCTGGCTCCCGAACTGCTAAGGTCTTTCCCAACATTAAAAACCCTCTTGTCGAGTTTAAACTCTGTGGTGGACTTTTCGCCTCTGACCTCAACTTCATTGAGCATTTGGGATTTCTCATTGAGCTCTATTTTACCGATTTCAATCCGATTCCCCTCTATTGTAAAGTTTTCCAATCTCACAGATTCATAGCCCATTAAGCTGATTTCGACATAAATGTCTTTGGAAGAGGATACCGCTCTAAAAGCGCCGTCATCCATGGTTGTAGCTCCTGTTATGGGTTGGAGGGTCGATTTTTCCCCCACCAAAATCGTAGCATATGGGATCGGTGCCTGGGTGGCTTGATCGACAACAGATCCTGTGATTTCAAGGTTCACTTGTTGGGCCTGAAGAAGGACAAAGCAGAAGGTAAAACAAAATAGAGGAAGAATGGTTTTCAATGTTTATATCGTTTAGCGGCTTAGACTTTCTTTTTTAAGGAAAGTTTAAATAATAGTTGAAAATAAAAATACTGCTTTTTAAAACCTCAAAAATTGTAACTTTGTGAAATGAAAACCAGAGAAAATCGATCATGATTTTAGAGCTAAAACAGCTTTTTGGAGCTATTTTTGAAGAGGAACTAATACATGAAATCGCTAAGGTAGGAACGCTAAGAGAAGTTCCGGAGGATTACATGCTAATCGATATCGGAGAACAAATAAAAGGAATCCCTCTAATGATCTCTGGAGCCATTAAAATTTATAGGGAAAATGCCAATGGAGATGAACTCCTGCTCTATTATTTAGAAGAAGGTGATTCTTGCACCCTCACCTATACCTTGGAAATGAATGCTTCAAAAAGTAAAATCAGGGCCATATCTGAACTGCCTTCTAAACTCATCATGATCCCCCTTAAACAAATGAAGGTTTGGGAGCAACAATATCCCAGTTGGAGAAACTTTTTGTTTCGTAGCTATCAAATACGAATGGATGAATTGATTGAAACGTTGGACAGCTTGGCCTTTGATGGTTTAGAAAAAAGATTGATGAATTATTTGACCGAAAAGAAAAGAGTTAACGGGAAAGATGAGCTTCAGATCACCCACCAAAATATTGCCTTGGAACTCCATAGCTCAAGAGTAGTCATTTCACGTTTATTGAAAAAACTGGAACTCTCGGGAAAAATCCAGCTTAGGAGAAATGAAATCCTAATGGTATAAGTTGTGTAACATAGGTTACTCACTGTTCACTATTCTAATCTTATTTTTGAGGGCTAATAACAAATAATGCAACAGTATTTTCCTTTACTGGAATGGATAAAAACGTACAATAAAAGTCTTTTTAAAACAGACTTAACGGCTGGAATAACGGTTGGGGTAATGCTCATCCCTCAAGGAATGGCCTACGCGATGATTGCGGGGCTTCCGCCTGTTTATGGCCTGTATGCCGCTGTCTTTCCGCAATTAATTTATGCTCTGATGGGTACCTCCCGACAGCTTTCTGTAGGCCCTGTGGCCATGGACTCTCTCTTGGTTGCAGCAGCACTTCAGACCATGACGATCGTCGATGCTCAACACTATATCTCCCTTGCCATTTTTTTAGCCTTGTTCATGGGCTTAGTCCAAATATTCCTCGGTATTATTAAGTTTGGGTTTTTAGTTAATTTTTTGTCCAAACCTGTAATCAGCGGTTTTACCTCGGCGGCTGCAATTATCATTGGTTTAAGCCAACTGAATCACCTTTTGGGAATTGAACTCCCCTCGAGTAATATGATTCATGAAATAATCCAATCTCTTTGGGATAAGTCATCCGATATTCACCCCTTTACAGCGCTTATCACTTTGGGAAGTATCTTACTGATTTTTTTTCTTAAAAAGATTTCGAAGAACCTCCCTGCCACTTTAATTGTGGTGATCCTTAGCACGGTTTTAACGGCTTTACTTCAATGGGATCAAATGGGTTTAAAAATAGTTGGATTCATTCCCCAAGGACTTCCCTCGATAAAACTTCAGGCCATCACGGTTCAAGAGATATACCAGCTCACCCCTATGGCAATAACCCTCGCGCTGATTGCCTTTTTAGAAGCCATATCCATTGCCAAATCGGTTGACCAAAAAAATAATGAGGACTTGGTAAAGCCCAATCAGGAGCTTATTGCTTTGGGCATGGCCAATGTGGTTGGGTCTTTTTTTCAAGCCTATCCCAGTACAGGAGGTTTTTCCAGAACTGCGGTCAATCATCAATCGGGAGCAAAAACCGGAGTGGCTTCGTGGGTAAGTGCCCTTTTGGTCGCCCTAACACTCGTTTTTTTTACGGACCTGTTCTATCATCTCCCCAAAGCCGTTTTAGGGGCCATTATCCTATCGGCTGTAATCCATCTTATTGATTTCAAATATCCTTTGCATCTTTGGAAAACCCACCGAGAGGAGTTTTTTGTTTTACTGTTTACCTTTACCATCACCCTCTTTTTGGGAGTCGAAGAAGGAATTCTTCTCGGTGCATTAGTGTCATTATCTCTCATGGTTTATCGATCCGCTCAGCCCCATATTGCTGTTTTAGGGAGAATCAAAGGAACCTCTCTTTTCAGAAATGTAGTCCGCTTTCCCCAACAGATTGAAACTTTTCCAGGGGTATTGATCATACGTTTTGACGGTCAGCTGTTTTTTGGAAATCACAACTATTTCAAAAAACAAATCACCGACCAGATCGAAAACCACCAAGACCCTATCAAATACTTGATCGTCGATGCCGGACCCATCAACTATGTCGATGCAACAGCATCGGGGACTTTACAAGAATGGATCCAAGAGCTGAAGCAAAAAAATATCAAGGTCATGTGGGTAAAAACCATTGGCCCGCTCAGGGATATTTTCTACAGAAATGGTATGATCAAAATCATCGGGAGGGAAAATTTTTTTCCCAGTTTAGAGACCGTAATACGACATATAGAAGGAGAAAAAGTTCCAAAAATCGAGAAAAAAATATCTAATCAAAATAACCTTAAAAATTTTAAACATGAAAGTTGAACAAATTTATACAGGATGTTTGGCGCAGGGAGCCTATTACATTGAGAGTCAGGGCGAAGTTGCCATTATTGATCCTTTGCGTGAAGTGGGTCCTTATTTGGAAAAAGCCCGGAAAAACAAGGCTCAAATAAAATATATTTTCGAAACCCATTTTCACGCCGACTTTGTGAGTGGACACCTCACCTTGTCTAAAGAGGCCCATGCTCCTATCATTTATGGTCCTAATGCGAATCCCGATTTTGAAACCATCATTGCTGAAGATGGACAAGTATTTCCCTTAGGAGAGGGTTCCATAGTGGCTATCCACACCCCTGGACATACCATGGAAAGCACCACCTACCTGCTCAAAGACAAAAAAGGAAAGGATCTCGCTATTTTTAGTGGAGATACTCTTTTCTTGGGAGATGTGGGGAGGCCCGATCTGGCTCAAAAAGCATCCCATATGACTCAGGATCAGTTGGCCGGCCTCCTTTTTGATAGCCTTAGAAACAAAATAATCCCTTTATCTGATGACGTAATTGTATATCCTGCTCATGGGGCCGGATCGGCCTGTGGCAAAAACATGATGAAAGAAACTGTAGATACTCTCGGGAATCAAAAAAAGGTTAACTATGCCCTTAGAGAAAATATGACTCGAGAGGAGTTTATCAAAGAAGTTACAGATGGACTGGCTCCCCCTCCGCAATATTTCCCTTTGAACGTAAAAATGAATCAATCGGGTTACGATGATTTTGATGACGTTTTGAGTCGAGGGCTTAACCCTTTGACTCCCGAATCCTTTGAACTTTTGGCCAATGAATCCGGAGCGCTTATACTGGATGTTAGGCATCAAGATGAATTTGTGAAAGGACATGTTCCACAATCTGTGTTTGTTGGTTTAGACGGTGGATTTGCTCCATGGGTCGGCACCTTGATTGGGGATGTCAATCAACCTTTACTGATCATTGCCCCAGAAGGACGAGAAGAAGAAACCATTACCCGATTGTCTCGAGTGGGCTTCGATCGGGCCTTAGGTTACTTAGAAGGAGGGTTTGAGGCTTGGAGAAAATCAGGAAAAGAATACGATATGATCAGTGGAGTGACTGCAACCGATTTGGAAAAATTGGTGAAAGAAGAGAAAGTAGCCGTCTTTGATGTTCGCAAAGAAAATGAATTCGTTTCGGAACACATTACGTCCGCCCAAAACACCCCACTAGATTTCCTCAACGACCATCTGGACCAATTCCCAGAAAATCGCCCCTTTTATATTCATTGTGCCGGCGGCTATCGAAGTGTTATCGCTGCTTCTATTCTGAAAAAAAGAGGGATTCACAATTTGATTAATATTGAAGGCGGTTTTAAAGCAATCCAAGAGACAAAAATAAAATTATCGGACTTTGTATGTCCATCAACCCTTAAATAAAAAAGAATGATAGAATTTTTAACACAACCCTGGCCTTGGTATTTTGGAGGAGCCGTGATATCAATAGTCCTGTTTTTACTCCTCTGGACGGGTAAGAACTTTGGAATGTCCTCTAATCTTCGCACCCTCTGTTCGATGATGGGAGGAGGCAAAAAAGTATCGCTATTTCAGTTTGATTGGAGAACTCAACAGTGGAATCTGATGGTGGCATTGGGGGTAATCGTCGGTGGATTTGTAGCAAGCAATTATATCGCCAACGATAGCGCTGTTGCCATAAGTCAAAAAACCATTGATCAATTGGTTGCTATGGGCATAGAAGATGCTGGTAAAAGTTTTGCTCCCAAAATGCTCTTTTCCCATAGCGCATT
>JAURMQ010000013.1 GCA_030830625.1 Flavobacteriaceae bacterium | reverse complement strand
TGTTTGAATTCAGAATACAATTGCGCGGCCAAGGTTTTATTGTGGGCTAAAACCAAGGTAGGGCGTTGCAATTCTTGAACGGCATTGGCTACTGTGAAGGTTTTACCAGAGCCTGTAACGCCTTGGAGGGTAATGTATTTCTCCTGATCCGAAAAACCCCTTACGATCTGACGAATGGCTTCCGGTTGGTCTCCCGTAGGAGCAAAGTGAGACTCGAGTTTGAATTGCATTTTGCGAAAATAAAGCTTATATGAGCCATCTACAATCTTAGTCCGATATTTTACCCTATAAAAGCGTTGTAGAAATACAATCGATAAAAAGAGGTATTTTTGTTGAAAATAGCACAGTGGAAGAAAAACTCATTTCCAAGAAAAAACCCTTTTTTCCCATATCCAATGAGTTGAAGGATTTTTTAAAAAAATACGACCGTTGGATGGAGTCATCGATTTGCTATGATGATTTGTTGCGTTTTTCCGGTTCGGTCATCGTTTACGACAAAAATGATCGGGATTCTCTCTGGGTAAGGGTTTACTATTCCGATTTTGATCGAGTAGAAATAGATTTTCACCTCAAAAAAATTTATACCCTATTGCACTCGGACGGTAATGATTCTTCTTTACCCGATCTGAACATCGATGCCATAGATTATTGCACCTTTGGGAATTCAAAACCTTTTCGAATTAAGATCCGAAATATTCTGAACGACAACTTCACTTATTTTTATGTTAAGAAAACAGATGCTTCTAGGGTTTATGGACTTGAGTTCGAACACATCCTTTCTCCTTATAACCTCAATTATATGGTCAATCATGATACCTTAATTGAGGAGCATATAGCGGGTATTCCTGGAGATGTTTTTATCAAGGAGTATTTACCGCATTGCAGTGAGGCTGAAAAAGCTCAAATTGCAAAAGAATACGTCAAGTTCAATGAACGTTGTATGGTTCGCCTGCTGGGAGATATGCGTGCTTACAATTACGTGGTCATTCCCATTCACGATTTCGATCATGTGATCTATAAAATTAGGGCCATTGATTTTGATCAGCAATGCTTCGAGGGAAAACTTTCTGTGTATAGACCTCAGTTTTTTAAAGAAAATTACCCTTTGATGATGATCGTTAAGGAAAAGCTCAACCACGAATCCATCGTACAGTATAAAATAGAGGAACGATCAATAGTTTCCCGCCGATTGATCAACTCGGGTAATCGGATCAAGTTTTTAGTAAACATCATGAAAAATGATTGTTTGTCCATTCCCGAGAATATAGATAAGCTAAAAAAGGAAATTTTTGTCTTTACCCAAGATGAGTCCTTTTCTAAAAGTAAATCCATGGGGGAAATAATGCAAGCTTCCTTTGACTACATGCGAAGAAAATACCTGAATCTAAGTTTGGGGGATTCCCTTTAATAGAATTCGTCTCCGTCAAATTCATCTTCATCCAAGTCCTCTTCATCCAAGCCTTCTTCCATTAGGTCTTCTTCAAAACCATCTTCTAAAATAAAACCTTTATCTGGAGGGGTTTCCGGAACTTCACCATGGGAAAAAATCAAGCTGGGATAACCTTTAAGGGGATCTTTCTCTGCCGTTTCCATCAATTCTACAAAAAATGTCCAGAGATTGAAAAAGTCATAAACATAAATCAGTCGGTTTTCATTTTCAGATAGAATTTTTTTCAGCGGTTTTTCATTCAGCGGCTTTTCTCCAACGCCCATATCGACCAATGGGAGTTCCTCTCCTTGAGTCCAATTTTCATCCGAGCTGTAAAAGGAAGCCATTTCGTTTCCAGCAAAACCAAAGGATTGTGAAATTGCATCATGGAGTTCCTCAAGTCTAGCACTTGCTTCAATTTCAAAATCTCGGATCACATCGGTTTCTGTATCCAGAATCGCACGCATTCTATAAATCATAGGACTTTTGGTTTGACATTAATTGTAAAATAAAAAAAGACTGAGCTCCGAACAGCAAGGCCGCCAACATTAAATGTAGGGGTTGAGAACTGAAGGGAAAATCCAAATAAAACATGACCATACCGCTAAGAATTTCCAAGCCAATCAATAGTAGTATTTGATGGAATATTTTTACGCTGTATTTTATTTTTCTCAACTTCCATAGGATGAGTAAATGCACGCCCAAAACCAATAAAGATAAACTGCGGTGGACATAAAATTTGAGGGGCGCAGGGTCAAGCCATTGTCGGGGAGGCTGATCCATTTGAACATCAACATATTGACGCACCTGAGTTCCCAGACCAATTTGGAATAATGTTAAGAGTACGGCCAACCAAGCCAAGACTTTGATGAAAATGCTTCCAGGGACAGAAAACGCTTTTCTCTTACAAGTATATAGCAAAAAAACCAATCCAAGAACAATGAGTAAGGCCATCCCCATATGCAGACTAATGCGATAGGGTGCAAGATTAGAATCGACAACAGTTTTTCCCAACCAAGCTTGAAACCCCATTCCAAGCAATATCAATACAGAGACAATTGGACGGCTGATGTTTGTTTTTCTGCTCCAGAAGGACAAAATGGTCATCACCAAAACCCCCAACCCTGCCAACGCCCCTAAGAGTCTGTTCAGGTATTCGATCCAAGTGTGGTAGGCATTGAATTGTGCATAATCGTGTTGTGAATAGATGTTCCAGTTATTGTCATTATAGTAATCTGACGATAAAAAATCTCTTTGCGCTACCCTAAGTTCCTCCTCCAAAATAATGACTTGTCCTTTGGTATATGGATGATTGGCTTTCCAATCCAGTTGTGCTCTTTCAGTGGGAGGAATCCAGTAACCAAAACACTTGGGCCAATCGGGGCAGCCCATACCGCTCCCAGTCATTCTTACAATTGATCCTGCTGCAATGACTCCATAGACCAATACTAAACTGATTATTACGGATTTTTTGAAACTATTTTTCATACACTTCCAATCCAATTTCACTTCCTTTTTTTAGCATCAATTCAAAGGCAGCATTGTATTCGTTTGGGATTTCTCCTTCTAAGATGGCTTCCTTTATAGCTTCTTTAATGAGGCCTATTTCTTTACAAGGTGATAAATTAAAGTGTTCCATGATCATTTCCCCGCTTACTGGCGGTTGGAAATTCCTGACGCGGTCTCTTTCTTCAACTTCCTCAATTTTTTGCCTTACAATTTTAAAATTATGGTGATAGCGTTTATATCGTGTAGGATTTTTGGTCGTTATATCAGCCTCGCAAAGCGTGATCAAATCTTCCAATACTTCTCCAGCATCGAAAACCAGTCTTCTCACCGCTGCATCCGTAACGATTTCTTCTGAAATTATGATGGGTCGTGAACTCATCATGACCAGTTTTTGAACGTATTTCATTTTTTCGTTAAGAGGCATTTTAAGGCGTTTGAAAAGCTTATAAACCATCTTTGATCCCACAAATTCGTGGGCGTGGAAAGTCCAACCTATTTTGGGATGGAATTTTTTAGTCGGAGCTTTACCTATGTCGTGTAACAGTGCAGCCCAGCGTAACCACAAATCGTCTGTATGTTTACAAATATTATCCACCACCTCTAAGGTGTGATAAAAATTATCTTTATGACGTTGCCCTTCTATCTCCTCGATGCCTTTAAGCTGGATGAGTTCAGGCAGAATAAGCTCTAACAAACCATTTTGTTCAAGGAGTAAAAATCCAACGGAAGGCTGGGGCGTCAACATTATTTTATGCAGTTCTTCGACGATTCGCTCTTTTGATATGATGGCAATACGATCGGCATTTTTTTGGATCGATTTTAAGGATTGTGCTTCAATTTCAAAATTCAATTGTGTGGCAAAACGAATGGCACGGAGCATTCGTAATGGGTCATCAGAAAAAGTTACTTCTGGCTCTAAGGGGGTCTTGATAATGCCTTTTTTTAGGTCATCTAATCCGTTGAAAGGATCTAAGAGCATTCCTTTGTTATGGGCATTTAAACTCACCGCAAGTGCATTGATGGTAAAGTCTCTTCGGTTTTGATCGTCCTCTAAAGTTCCTTTGCTGACCGCGGGGTTTCTACTTTCTTCAGTATAAGATTCTTTCCTCGCGCCCACAAATTCTAAAGTAAGGTCTTGCCATTTCACCATGGCAGTTCCGTATGACTTAAAAATCTGAACGTTTTGCGCGTCTGGTAATTCTTTTTGAATGGCTTTGGCCAGCTCAATACCCGATCCAATGGCGACTACATCAATGTCTTTGGCCTTCCCTCTGCCGAGTAAATGATCTCTTACAAATCCACCCACCAAATACCCCTCAATATTTAGGGCCTCAACACATCGGCTTAGGGCTTGAAAAACCTCTTTTTGAAGAACGCTATTGAAGTCTTTATTTAACATGGGATCAAGCTCTAATGAGGGTAATATCTCCTGTAGGTTGAATTTTAATGATTCGAGAGGGTTCACTATGGGTGTTGTCTTGGTCCATTTCCACAATATGATCTACACCTTTTAAAATTTCATTTGCAATATCTGAAAAATTTTTGGGGTGAGGGGTGCCACTTATATTGGCTGAAGTGGAAATCAAAGGTTTTCCAAATGCCGAGATTAATGGGGTGCAAAAATGGTGATTCACGATTCTAATGGCCACTGTTCTTTCCGGTGTAATGGCATTTTTCGCAATCCCAACCGGATTGTTATAAATGACAGTAGTAGGTCTTGGGTTGTCAATGAAGTCTGCGAGGTTGACTGGCCATTCATTGATGTGGTTTTTGAGCATATTGAAGTCGGATACCATACAAACCATGGCTTTACTATCCGGTCTTTTTTTAAGTTCATATACTTTTTTAACGGCTTCTGAATTGGTGGCATCACAAAGAATCCCCCAAATGGTATCGGTAGGAGCAAGCACTAATTGACCTGCTCTTAGCATTTTTAAGATCTTTTCCATTGGCTGTGTAAAAATAAGGCTTTATGTGTTAGTCTGAAAACATTGAAACCCATTAAGTAAAACTCTTTTTTTAAGATCCGCTGAAGTAAGTGGTTTAGTAAAGTAGAGAATGAAGAAAAAATGATTCGATAATTTATTTCATTGATTGAGAGGAATGTTAACTTCGTCTGACAGATCAATATATACGATAGAGGAAACGCTTTTTCAATAGTTCATCTTTTACTCAAGAAAAATTTAAAGGACAATTTGGAACTTCAAAATCTGATTTTTACGAATCTGTAGGCTATACGGACTATTCGTTAAAAAGATTTTTTGAATCCATAAAAAACAAACCCTGGTTTCATAATACGCTATTTGTGATTACTGCCGATCATGTCTCACATTTAGCGAAACTCCAAAATGCTAAGCCTTTGAAAAATCACCAAATTCCTATACTGTTTTATGACCCGTCCACAAAGGGTAATATAATCCACACCAAAAGAATACAGCAGATTGATATACTGCCCAGTGTTTTGAATTATCTGAATTATACAAATCCCTTCATGAGTTTCGGGAACAGCTATCAGAGTGAAGACCATTTAGTCATCAACTTAATCAACGAAAAGTATCATTGCATTGTTGACGACTACTATTTTGTTTTTGATGGTCATGCCATTATAGAACTTTACGACTTGAATAAAGATCAGGATCTTAGGCAAAATTTAGTCTCATTAGAAATAAACACACTCCATATGCTTACAAATAAAATAAAGGCCTACTTGCAATCATTCCATACTTATTTCAATCAGCACAGTACTCCATAAAACTATGGATGTGGGGTATCTAAAAAGAGGGATAGGAGGGAGAACCTTCCTGAATTGATGAAGTGCTCAAAAGTCAAAAACCACTTACACGGCTACATTAAACTCTCTGAGAGAGTCATTAAGTGACGTTTTTTTGTCGGTACTTTCTTTTCTTTCACCAATGATCAAAGCACAAGGTACCTGATAATCTCCCGCATTAAATGATTTGGTATAGCTACCAGGAATGACAACAGATCTTTCGGGTACTTCACCTCGATACTCTCTGGGCTCAGTTCCAGAAACGTCGATGACTTTAGTAGAAGCAGTGATGACAACATTGGCCCCCAATACGGCTTCTTTTCCTATTCTAGCGCCCTCTACCACGATGCATCTTGATCCTATAAAAGCATTGTC
>JAURMQ010000012.1 GCA_030830625.1 Flavobacteriaceae bacterium | reverse complement strand
CGCTAAAAAATAATTTGCCGCAAACCCCATGAAGAAAATTTTATTAATCGAGGATGAGGAACCCATCAGAAGGGTTTTAATTCGAATTTTAGAAGAAGAAAATAAGAACTATCTCATCACCGAGTGTGAAGATGGAAAGGCTGGTTTGAGTTCATTGAATAAAGAAGATTTTGATTTGGTTTTGTGTGATATCAAAATGCCAAAGATGGACGGTATTGAAGTATTGCAAAGGGCCAGAGAAAGTGGAGTGAATGTACCTTTTATCATGCTCACCGGTCATGGTAACATCTCCACTGCTGTAGAGGCCATGAAATCGGGGGCTCACGATTTTATCTCCAAACCCCCAGACCTCAATCGATTGCTTACGGCAGTGCGCAATGCATTGCAAATCAAAAACCTGGTCTCAGAAAATAAGAACCTTAAAAAACGAATTGCTAAAAAATACAGAATGATCGGAGCATCAGATCAGATTCATATTATACACGATCTGATTGAAAAGGTTGCTCCTACCGATGCTCGTGTATTGATTACAGGAGAAAATGGAACCGGAAAAGAACTCGTAGCGCATCATTTACATCAAAAAAGCAATCGTTCAGACAGTCCTTTTGTAGAAGTGAATTGTGCCGCAATTCCTTCCGAATTGATTGAAAGTGAGCTTTTTGGTCATCTGAAAGGTGCTTTTACTTCAGCCATTAAAGATCGGCCTGGAAGATTTGAAACAGCCAACGGCGGTACCTTATTCTTGGATGAGGTTGCCGATATGAGTCTTGCCGCCCAAGCCAAAGTGCTCAGGGCCCTTCAAGAAAGTAAAATCCAACGCGTTGGCGGAGATAAGGACATTGTGGTTGACGTCAGGGTAATTGCCGCAACCAATAAAAATTTGAAAAATGAAATTGAAGAAGGAAGGTTCCGGGAAGATCTCTATCACCGTTTGGCAGTAATCCCTATTGAAGTACCTCCTTTGAAAGACAGAAAAAAAGATATTCCGTTGCTGGTGGATTATTTTGTAGAAAAATTGATTGAAGAGCAAGGTTTTGATTTGAAATCGTTTTCCAATGAAGCCATCGATCAATTAATGGATTACCCTTGGACGGGAAACATTCGCGAGCTGAGAAACGTAGTAGAGCGTTTGATGATTCTCGGATCCAACCCTATAACCGCTGAAGACATTCAGAAGTTTGCTGCTAAACCCAATTTTTGAACTTATGATTAAAAAAATGGCATTCATTTTTTTGTGTAGTAGCCTCTTTTTGTCTGCTCAGAACAAAGAAGAAATTACCGATCAGTTAAAGCATATATACAAAGAATCCTTGACCAGTGGAAAAAGTTATGATTGGTTGGATCATCTCTGCAACCAAATTGGGGGTCGTTTATCGGGATCTTTGAATGCAGAGCGCGCCATACAATGGGCCAATGAAGAACTTAATTCTCTACCCATTGATTCGGTATGGTTACAACCGGTGATGGTTCCCAAGTGGGTAAGAGGGACTTTTGAGTATGCCAATATAGAATCCAGTCCTGGAAATACCATCAATGTTAATATTTGTGCACTGGGAGGATCTATTGCTACTCCGTCTATGGGAATCAGATCGAATGTGGTGGAGGTAAAAGAAATGGAGGACTTGGCCAGGTTGGGTAAAGAAAAAATAAAAGGTAAAATAGTTTTCTTTAATCGGCCAATGCAAGCCGATTTAATCAATACTTTTGATGCCTATGGTGGGGCTGTAAATCAAAGGTACAGTGGCGCTGCCGAAGCGGCAAAATACGGTGCTGTAGCGGTAATTGTTCGCTCTTTGAACTTAAGGCTGGATGATTATCCCCATACCGGTGTGATGAGTTACGGAGATTTACCCCTTCAACAAAGAATTCCAGCTGCTGCCATAAGTACCAATCATGCTGAATTACTCAGTTCCATGCTGGCCTTAAACCCTAAACTTCGCTTTTTTATCAAGCAAAATTGTAAAAATTATCCAGAGGTTAAATCCTACAATGTAATTGCACAGATCCATGGGAACCAAACGCCAGAAAAAATTATTTTGGTGGGCGCCCACTTTGATTCTTGGGATTTGGGAGACGGTGCACACGACGATGGAGCTGGGGTAGTCCAATCTATGGAAGTATTACGATTATTGACTCTAAATGATTTTCGTCCAAAAAATACCATACGTGTGGTATTGTTTGCGAATGAGGAAAACGGATTGAAAGGTGCACAGGCTTACGCCGAAGGTGTTAAAAACAATAAGGAGAAACATCTGCTGGCTTTGGAGTCAGATACAGGAGGCTTCAGCCCTCGGGGGTTTAGTTTTGATACCTCTAAAAAATATTATAATAGAATACTGTCATGGAAATCCTATTTTGAGCCTTATTATATACATTTATTTGACCAGAAGGGGAGTGGAGCAGATGTAAATCTATTGAAAGGAAATGCTTTGGTTTTGGCGGGTTTAAGAACAGACACTCAGCGGTATTTCATCCATCATCATTCCGATAGGGACACTTTCGATGAAATCAATAGGAGGGAATTGGAGATGGGTGCTGCAACAATGGCAGCTTTGGTTTATCTTACCGATCAATTGGGACTGGAATAAGGATTCTTGATTCCGATTAAATTTTTGTATGAACCTAAACATCTATACCCAAGAGTTTACTACCAATTTAAAATTAGCGTATCCAGTCATCGTAGGCATGTTGGGCCATACATTGGTTCAGCTCATTGATAATATCATGGTTGGGCAATTGGGAACTGCCGAATTAGCAGCGGTATCTCTTGGAAACAGTTTTGTTTTTGTGGCAATGTCCTTGGGGATTGGGTTTTCAACGGCCATTACACCCATGATTGCAGAGGCATTGGGTGCCCAAAACCATAAGAAGGTTAGGTACGTATTTGTTCATGGTTTGATCTTGTGTTTCTCTTTTGGACTCGTCTTGTCTTTTCTTGTTTTATGGTCGCAACCCCTTTTATTCCAAATGGGACAAGCCGAAGAGGTTGTTGTATTAGCCGAGCCCTATCTCTATTGGGTGGCGCTCTCTCTTGTTGCTTTGGTTGGTTTTCAAGGGTTCAGGCAGTTTGCTGAGGGATTGTTTCAAACGCGTTTGGCCATGTATGCTACCTT
Source organism: Flavobacteriaceae bacterium (assembly GCA_030830625.1). Lineage (GTDB taxonomy): Bacteria > Bacteroidota > Bacteroidia > Flavobacteriales > Flavobacteriaceae > UBA8316. The sequence goes on along the minus strand of JAURMQ010000012.1, from coordinate 14,292 downwards.
AATCGGTAATGTAATCAATGTAATACTCAATTATCTTTTGATTTTTGGACACTACGGTTTTCCAGAACTTGGAGTTGAGGGAGCTGCTATAGGCACACTGATTTCTCGATGGGCCATGGTTTTATTTATGGCCATAAATGTGAAAAATAAAAAGAGTTTTAGAAGATACTATCGCAAGGTTTTTAGGGTAAGGCTGAATAGAGCTTTATTTGGCAGAATTTTCTCATTGGGTTTTCCCTCTGCACTCCAAATGTTTTTTGAGGTCGTTTTTTTCACTTCAGCCATATGGATGTCGGGACTGTTGGGCAAAAATCCACAAGCCGCCAATCAAATTGCGTTTAATTTATCTTCAATGACTTATATGGTAGCGATTGGAGTGGGGGTAACAGCAATGATAAGGGTAGGGAATAAAAAAGGACTTAAAGATTTTGTTGCCTTGCGAACGGTAGCGATTTCCACTTTTTTAATGATTTTCTTAATGGATATTGTTTTTTGCTTGTTCTTTATTGTCATGCACGATGTGCTTCCTTGGCTTTACCTCAATGGCGATAATCCTTTACTCTCAGTGGATGTTACTGAGGTCGTTACCATTGCGTCAGATTTAATTTTGATCGCTGCTTTTTTCCAAGTAGCCGATGGAGTTCAGGCAGTAGTTCTCGGTGCGTTGAGAGGGATTCAAGATGTCAGTATTCCTGCGGTTTTGATTTTTATTTCCTACGGGCTTATAGGTTGGCCCGTTTCTTATTATTTGGGATTAAAAACCGAATGGGCTACATCAGGAATATGGATTGGACTTTTGACCGGATTATCCCTTTCTGCACTATTATTGGTTCTTAGATTTCAGTATCTTACTAAAAAATTAGTTTACTAAACCGCATTTCAAATGGATTTACCAAAGTTTTTAATAGCCGATAGTTCTGAATTGGATGAAGCGATCTTTGTCGCTCATACAGAATATCCTCGTTTCTTTCTCAATATAGTCAATGATGAAATTCATTGGATGGAAGAATTTGAGCAGGAAGACAAAGAAGAATTGGAATCACAAGTTACTGTATTGATCGAACAGGCTTTAGATTTCTACGATAAGGAAATAGAAAATTTTGAATAAGCAGTGGAGGAACTCATTGCATTAGATCAAGAGTTATTCGTATTTCTCAATCAAATGGGGAATCATACGTTTGACCGTTTTTGGTTGGGCATGACGCATAAAGCCACCAATATCTCTCTTTATTTGATTTTATCTTTTGTTTTTTTAAAACAAACACAGCTTAAATCTTTTTTGAGTTTACTCTTGTTTGTTGGACTCCTCATATGGGTAACAGATCAATCAACCAACCTTTTTAAGTATGGATTTGAGCGTTTGCGTCCTTGTCATGAGCCGAGTTTGGAAGGAATGGTAAGACTGGTCAAATCCAGTTGTGGTGGAATGTACGGTTACTTTTCAGGCCACGCTTCCAATTCTTTTGCATTGGCGGTTTTCTTTTCCGGTGTATTTGGAGCAAAGTACAGGAAATTACCTTTTTTACTGCTTTTTGTTGCTTTTCTGGTAGCCTACAGCAGAATCTATATTGGAGTACATTATCCTTTAGATATTGTCTCGGGAATGGCATTTGGATCTTTGGTTGGACTACTTTTTTACCGAATTTGGTTGCGACTTAGAGGCTCTCTTTTAGGATCAAACTAATGTTTTTCCTCTTTCAATAATTCGGGAGACTTGGCCTTGAATTTATTCAGTCTGGGCTTAGAAATGTTCAAAATATAAAGGTCATTGGGGTTGTTTTTTTCGTAGTCTTGGTGATAATTCTCAGCATAGTAAAACTTTGACAAAGGTTTGACCTCTGTTACTATTTTTCGATTAAAAGCCTTTTTTTCATTGAGTTCAGCAATGTGGTCTTCAATAATTTTTTTTTCTTCTATGTTTTGATAAAAGGCTATGGAACGATATTGAGTTCCTCGATCGGGTCCTTGTTGATTGAGAAGGGTAGGGTCGTGAGAATCAAAGAATACTTGAACAAGAGTTTTAAAATTGATAACTTTTGGATCGTAGATCACTTCTACCGTTTCTGCATGCCCTGTTTTTCCTGTAATCACTTGGTAGTAGGTTGGATTCACGGTTTTTCCACCTGCATAGCCAGAATAGGCTTCCTCAACTCCGTTCAAACTCTCATACACTGATTCGACACACCAAAAGCATCCAGAGGCAAAATAAGCCTTGGCCTTGTCTTGAAACACTTCCTTTGGGTTCCAAACCTCTGTCGGCCCATCTTGGGGAGCCGGTGCGCTTAACTGACAGCTATTCACTATAATTATAGTAAGAAGAATAAACATTTTTATATTTTTTTGGGGTTAATTAATTTTTCCAGCTGAACGATTTTCAGTCCCTTCAATTCCGTACAGATTGTCGCCCAATTCTTTACGCATGTCGTGGGCAAGCGTTTTGATTTTTTCAACCACTTCGGGATATTGAGCCGCTACATTAGTGGTTTCACTGATGTTCTTATTGAGGTTGTAGAGTTCGATGTTCTCCACGGCATTCATTTCGTAATTTACGGGATAGCCATCTTGACCTCCAGATCGTCCATTGAGTGTTCTATAGGTATGTGGGAAATAGAGTTTCCATTCCTTGTATCGAACTCCATGCAATTCGTTTTTTTTGTAGTAGAAAAAATAAGCTTGCTGTTGACTTTGATCTGTTTTACCGGTCCAAACCTTCCAAAGACTTTTACCGTCAATTTTGTTTTGGGGTAAATCAGCTCCAGTGATTTCTGCTATGGTAGGAAGAATGTCGATGGTCATCATAGGACTGTCGAGGGTTCGGCCCCCTTCGATTTCTTTGGGAAAGTAAATGACACAAGGCTCTCTTTGACCCCCTTCCCAAGCGGTTCCTTTTCCTTCTCTCAACGGTAATGCACTGCCCGCATGATTCCCAAAATTCAACCAAGGACCATTGTCGCTGGTAAAGATGAATAAAGTATTTTCGTCAAGTTGATGCTCTTTGAGTTTATTCATGATTTGCCCTACAGACCAATCGATCTCCATGATTACATCTCCATAGAGGCCTTGTTCACTTTTACCTTTAAATTTTTCTGAAACGGCGATGGGGGTATGAGGCATGGGGTGAGGGACATAGAGAAAAAAAGGATTGTTTTTGTTTCTCTCTATAAAATCAACAGCAGCCTCTGTGAGTTGAGTGGTCAATTGTGCTTGATCCTCCAATGTTCTTACTTCTCTTATGACTTCATTGTTTTTAAAGAAAGGAAGTTGAGGATATCTTTTGGCCAATTGATGATCTGAGGGTACTTGATTTCCATCATAATCTACTGGCCACATATCGTTGGAATAAGGGATGCCCAAAAATTCATCAAAACCGTGACGGATGGGTAAAAATTCTGGATGGTGTCCTAAGTGCCACTTACCAAAAATTCCAGTTTTATAACCCTGAGCTTTCAGCATTTCAGCTATTGTAGTTTCATTCGAATTTATACCTACTTGTGCTTTAGGATTTAATGCCCCCGAAATGCCTATTCTGTTGGGGTAGCAGCCAGTGAGAAGAGCTGCTCTGGAAGCAGAGCATACTGCCTGTGCAGAATAAAAACTAGTGAGTCTGAGCCCCTCCAGAGCCAGTTGATCCAAATTAGGGGTCTTGATGTTGGGAGATCCGAAACTTCCCAAATCCTGATACCCTTGGTCGTCGGTAAATACAATGACAATATTAGGGGGATTGTTTTTTGATTTTTCTGATTTATTGTGGCAGGAGACCAAGAGCAAAAGACTGGCCAGTATGACGAAGTTTTTCATGTTTGTAATTTTTATAAAATTACAAATTTTACTTTGTATGGAGTTTAGCAATCGTTTATGAAGTTAAGGAAGGCTTTTGCAAATGACTCCCAGCTGTATTTTTTTTGAGCTCTTTTAAGACTTTCTTTACAGCCACTGAGTACATCTTCATTAAGCATTTGATGTAAGTTTTTAGCAATTTCTTTAGGTTTAATAGAGGTAACTTTTCCAGTATGGTCTGTGATTATGGGTGCCTTTAAGCCAGGGAGGTTGGATACCAGAAGTGGGGTTTGGTAATAATAAGCTAGAGGAGTAACTCCACTTTGTGTGGCACTGCTATAGGTTTGTGCAATGACATCGGCGGCACAGAATACGCGACTGGCTTTTTGAGCATCGGCGTAGTTGAAATCACAAATCACTTGTTGGTCGAGTTGGAGTTTATGGATGAGTTGGATGTATTTTTCTTGGGATTCATAGGCTTCCCCCACTATGGCTAACATTACATCTGATTGGTTAAGGGGCGATTCGGCAAATGCCTTAATCAGAAAATCCAAGCCCTTGTATTTACGGATCAGTCCAAAAAACAGCACAATTTTTTTGTCTTTCGGCCAACCCAATTCAGCTCTTGCTTTTTCTTTCTCCATAGGCAAAGGCAAATGATCCGCTATAGGGTGGAAACCTTTCCAAACAGGGATTTGGGGTTGATCTGCTTCAATTTGATCTCCAACGGTTGAGGAAAGTGTGGCCAATCCCATCATTTGTTTCGAAAACATTGAGGTCAGTATTTTGTCCCAGGGCTTGGTTTCATGAGGAATCCAATTGTCCACAAGACCTATTTTTGTAATGCTTTTGTTCAAACCACGGGCGATACTATACCAACAAGGGGATAGAAAGGGAGTCCAATACCGAAAAATTACATAATCTGGTTTGAGTAGGTTGATGGATTTTATTATACTAAACCAGTTGATGGGGTTGAAACTGTGAATTTTCCTATGAATTTCAATACCAATTGGGGCTTTTTCGTCACTGAACTGAGTTTTTCCTGGAAAAAGTAGATTTGGGTATTGGGTTGTGAAGGTATATACGGTTACTTGATGGCCTAAGGCTTTAAGATTCTGGGCCAAATAATTTTGGGTATCAGCAATCCCACCTCTGAAAGGATGGGCGGGACCCAACAGCAGTATTTTTTTATCCACCATGTAAAGAATTGGTCTTATCTTTTTGAACGATTAATTCCAGTCCTATGATGCTTAAAGAAAAATAGATCAGACCAAAATAGAAAAGGCTGGGTATATATGATAAATAAAACGCGCTTTGATAGGGTAGGATAAAAAATAATAGTCCCAAAAAATTTCTTCCCTTTTCAAATTTATAGGACCAGCTATGTCCATCCATTAGCGAGGTGAATCCAAAAATACTGACCGTAATGAGTCCTCCTAAAAGTAGGGCTTGGTAGGTAGGAAAGGATTCATACTGGGCCAACAAAAAGAGCAATAAAATGGTGATAGATAACCATTGAAAAAGGGCCCAAGCTTTTTGGTAAAAGCTCATTTCTGTATGGTATTTTTTTAGAGGAGATTCCATATTTATGGTTTTTCGAGGAAATTTTAAGGCCACATCCTTGGGACGATATCCCGTCGGTTTCCACCACAACGTTAATTTCTCTTTCCACGAGCGAGTATGCCAAGCGTCTTGAATCATACCCCATAAATGCTGATAGTTGATGATCAAAGGATTCCATGTACGAACCGGTTTAAGAACACCATATACAGGAGGTTCTTCCTCTAATTCTTCTTGAAAGGTCCCAAATAATCGATCCCAAACACAAAAAATCGCAGCAAGATTTTTGTCAATATAAATTGGGTTTATCGCATGGTGAACACGATGTTGGGATGGGGTCACAATGATGTATTCCAATATTCCTAATTTTCCTATATGTTGGGTGTGATACCAGAATTGACCGAATAAGTGAAGGGGGGCAAGTATAGAAATGATCTCTTCAGGTACTCCCAAAATAGCAGCCGGGATAAGGAATAAAGCTGCAAATCCCAATAAATCAGAAACACTTTGCCTTAGGGCGCAGGCCAAGTTGAATTCTTCGCTGCTGTGGTGGATAACATGTTGATTCCAGAAGAAGTTGATTTTATGATTCAACCTGTGATTCCAATAGGTTGCAAAATCTAAACAGACGAAAGCGATGAGGTATAAAAAAAAACTGTTTTCTAAATTTACAACAGAGAGCGTGTCTACTAAATAGGGATAAGAAATAACGACGACTACCAGTCCTAAAATATCTTTAAGAATATTCGTCATTCCAGCGCTGAGGCTGGATAAAGTGTCCATAAATGTATAGGTCTGTTTCCCTGTATAATGACCATAGACAATTTCTAATAGGATCAATATTAAAAATAACGGGACGACCCACAATAAAACCTTTGCATAAACTTCCATCATTCAATTATTGGGATCACTAATTTATTAAATTAATGGTTGATCACCCACTCCCCTCCATTGATTAAAGGTTCCGCTTGTTTGAATTTAACGGTTTTGGTTTCTCCAGTACTGATCTTTCTGATGACCACCTTTTCGTTTCTACCGATTTTGGGACGTTCCCTTTTGATGGTTTCAACAATATTCCTTTGCACATTTCCAGCGCTTGCCCCCACATTTCGGTTTCTTTGAGCCATTTCATCGGTGTTGAGGACCTCGTCTTTTGAAGTTCTGTATCCTTTTGGAGCAGTAGGTTTTCTTTTAGCCTCTTGAATTGGAGTATCACTTTGCTGGGGTAGCCCTCCTTTGAAAAGAAAGGAGAGTATTTCTTTATTCAAGCTGTTAATCATTGATTTAAAAAGTTCAAAGGCTTCGAATTTATAAATCAAAAGCGGATCTTTTTGTTCGTGTACCGCCAACTGGACAGATTGTTTGAGTTCATCCATTTTCCGAAGATGGGTTTTCCAAGCCTCATCTATCAATGCAAGAGTAATGTTTCTTTCAAAATCCTGCACCAAATATTTCCCCTCACTTTCGTATGCTTTTTGGAGATTGGTGACTACTTTCAAAGTTTTAACTCCGTCTGTAAAAGGGACAACAATTCTCTCGAAAGTGTTGCCCGGTCGCTCAAAAACGTCTTTGATAACGGAATAAGCCAAGGCGGCGTTGGTGGAAATTTTATTGTTGTAATGGGCTGTGAGCTGATCGTACAGCAGATTGACAATATCCATCTCGTGGGTCTCTCTAAAAGCCTCCTCATCGATGGGCGAAGTTATAGAGAAATTGCTGATGATCTCAAACTCAAAATTTTTGAAATCATTAGTGGATTTGTTGGTTAAAACAATTTCTTCACAAGTTTCAAATAGAATATTGGCAATATCGAGCTTGATTCTATCCCCACTCAACGCGTGTTTCCTTCTTTTGTAGATGACTTCTCTTTGAGCATTCATCACATCGTCGTATTCCAAAAGGCGTTTTCGAATACCAAAATTGTTTTCCTCTACTTTTTTCTGTGCCCTTTCGATGGACTTGGTCATCATAGAATGTTGAATAACTTCGCCTTCTTCGAGCCCCATTCGGTCCATCACTTTTGCCACCCGGTCGGAGCCAAAAAGTCGCATAAGATTGTCTTCCAGAGAAACATAAAACTGTGAACTACCGGGATCTCCCTGCCGGCCAGATCGTCCCCTAAGTTGCCTGTCTACACGTCTAGAATCATGTCTTTCTGTACCGATAATGGCCAGTCCACCGGCTTCCTTTACAGTATTAGAGAGCTTGATGTCAGTCCCTCTACCCGCCATATTGGTTGCTATGGTTACAATTCCGGGATTTCCTGCTTCGGCTACAATATCGGCTTCTTTTTTGTGCAGTTTGGCGTTCAATACATTGTGATGAACTTTTCTGATATTGAGCATTTTACTCAGTAATTCAGAAATTTCCACTGAGGTGGTACCAATCAAAACGGGTCTCCCTGCATTGGATAGGCGGGTTACCTCATCAATTACGGCATTGTATTTTTCTCTTTTGGTTTTGTAAATAAAGTCGTCTCTATCTTTACGAGCAATGGGCTTGTTGGTTGGGATTTCTATGACATCCAATTTGTAAATTTCCCAGAATTCTCCAGCTTCTGTAATGGCAGTACCTGTCATTCCTGCCAATTTTTCATACATCCTGAAATAATTTTGGAGTGTGATGGTAGCAAATGTTTGGGTAGCGGCTTCAATCTTTACATTTTCTTTGGCCTCGATCGCTTGGTGAAGTCCATCGGAATATCTTCGACCGTCCATGATTCGACCTGTTTGTTCGTCAACAATCATCACCTTATTTTCCATGACCACATACTCAACATCCTTTTCAAAAAGAGTATAGGCCTTGAAAAGTTGATTCATGGAATGAATGCGCTCCCCTTTGATGCTAAAATCCTTAAAGAGTTGATCTTTAAGACTTGCTTCTTTTTTGGGATCGAGTTCTTGACTTTCAATTTTGGCGATCTCGGCTCCTATGTCGGGCAGGATGAAAAAGTTTTTGTCTTCACTTTCAGTAGAGAGGGTTTCTATTCCTTTGTCGGTGAGTTCTATTTGGTTGGTTTTTTCTTCAATGGTGAAATACAATTCTGCATCGACTTTAGGCATTTCCCTATTATTGTCTTGCATGTAGAAATTTTCGGTCTTTTGCAATAGCTGTTTTACTCCCTCTTGACTCAAAAATTTGATTAAGCTTTTGTTTTTGGGAAGTCCTCTGAAAACCCTTAAAAGCAAAAATCCACCTTCTTTGGTATCCCCTTCACTGATTTTCTTTTTGGCTTCTGCCAGCACTCCAGTAAGATAGGATCGTTGATGGGCGACCAATGCGGAAACTTTAGGTTTGAGTAGATCAAATTCATGTCTGTCTCCCTCGGGTGTAGGACCTGAAATGATTAAAGGGGTTCGGGCATCGTCGATCAAAACAGAATCCACTTCATCGACAATGGCATAGTGGGGTTTGGGCTGAACCAAATCATCTGAAGAATGGGCCATATTGTCCCTCAGATAGTCAAATCCAAATTCGTTGTTGGTGCCATAAGTAATGTCTGCCAAATAGGCCTTTCTTCTCTCAGGGCTATTGGGTTTATGAGAGTCAATACAATCCACACGCATTCCGTGGAATTCAAATAGAGGCCCCATCCAGGCACTATCTCGTTTGGCCAAATAATCATTAACGGTAACCAGATGCACTCCTTTACCCGTAAGAGCATTCAAATAAACAGGTAGGGTTGCGACCAAGGTTTTTCCTTCTCCTGTCTGCATTTCGGCAATTTTGCCTTGGTGCAGCACTATGCCTCCAATGAGCTGCACATCATAATGAACCATATCCCAAACGATGGGTTTTCCGGCGGCATCCCAAGCATTGGACCAAACGGCATTGTCTCCCACCAATTGGACATAGCTTTTGTCTTGAGAAAGCATTCTGTCAAATTCGTTGGCTTTGACCGATAGGCTAGAGTTTTCTACAAATCTTCTTGCGGTTTCTTTAACGACAGCAAATGCCTCTGGCAGAATAGCGTCTAAGGTTTCCGCAATTATTTTTTCACTTTCAGCAGTCAAATCATCAAGCTGCTGATAAAGACTTTCTTTTTGATCGATGTTTTCTGTTTTCTCTATTTCAGATCTTATTTCTCGGATCTGATCATCGACCCCTTTCAGTTGCGTCTTAAGTTTGTTTTTGAAGGAGAGGGTTTTATCCCTAAGCTCATCATTACTTAAGTCTTTAAATGAGTTAGAGTGGGAGTTGATTTGGTCGACTAAAGGTAAGATTTTAGCTAAATCTTTTTTGGTCTTGTCTCCAACAAAAACTTTTAAAACGGAATTTAATAGGCTCATTCGTTTGTTTTAAATCTCAATAAAATTAAACAAAAAAAAAGCCTCTACTGAGACTTTTTTTTTTGAATTTCAAAGATTAGTATTCATCTTCGTTCCAAAGATAATCTTCTTCGGTGGGAAAATCAGGCCAAATTTCTTCAATAGATTCATAAACATCTCCTTCATCTTCCATAGACTGCAGATTCTCCACAACTTCTAAGGGAGCTCCAGTCCTAATTGAAAAGTCAATTAATTCATCTTTGGTGGCCGGCCAAGGGGCGTCACTGAGGTATGAAGCAAGTTCTAATGTCCAATACATGATTAACAAATTTTTGCAAAAATAGATTTTTAAAAGAATTAACCAAGTGATAGGGTTATTTTTTTTGAGAAGGCCATTTTATTTCCTCTACCTCGTAATCTTTGGATAGTTTTCTTGAAATAATAAAAAGGAAATCAGAAAGTCGATTTATATATGCGATGATTACATCTGGGACCTCTTCCGATTCTTTTAATTCAGTAATAAAACGCTCTGCTCTTCTACAAGTACATCGTGCGAGATGAGCGTAGGAAACCACGACATGTCCTCCAGGGATGACAAAGTTTTTGAGTTCGGGTAACTCCGAGTTAATCAGATCGATTTGATCCTCTAAATTTTTCACATTTCTTTGGTCGATGGGCTGTAAAATTTTAATCAGTTTGGAGACTTCAAATGCAGAATCATCTGCCAATTGAGAAGCCATGGTCATTAATTCCTGCTGAATTTTTATTAAGGTGTTTTGGATGTGGTCGTCCAATTCAAAGTTTCTGATCATTCCGATCCAGGCATTCAATTCATCTACAGTACCATAGGCTTTTATTCGAACATGATGTTTGCTTACACGTTTACCCGAGAGCAAACCAGTAGTTCCATCATCTCCTGTTTTGGTGTAAATTTTAAATCGACTCATAGTATCCCTTTCATTAAATCATAGAAAAAAGTTTTAGGGGCATCACTTCTATAGAAGAATTCCTTCTTACTAGCGAAATTAATAATAATAAATCATTCTGGTCTGAAACGGCTTATAACAATTATTTCTGCACCCCAATATTCTCCCTACAAATTTGAATGAGAGGACAATACGGATAGAATACACCAGAAGATATCTGGCTTGAGAAGATATTAGGGTTTTCTTAGTCTGCCACTGAGTGCGATCAGAAAAAACAATACAGCAATAAATCCCGACCAACGTGCAATATAATCTCCGTATTGAGTGTAAAAGGTAATCCTTTCTTCTGGAGCAAATTTTGCTTTCAGAACCCCTTTGGTGTCGTAGGGAAGTTTATGGGTAATTTCTCCTTTGGAATTGATAACAGCCGAAATACCAGTATTGGCAGACCTTACAATACTTCTTCGGTTTTCAATGGCTCTCAGCCGAGCATAGCTGAGTAATTGTCTATGACCCGCAGTATTTCCCCACCATGCGTCGTTCGTGATGATGGCCAAAAAGTGAGCTCCTTTTCTAACATATTCTGTTATGTACTCTCCATAAATGGATTCGTAACATATAACCGGTCCTGTTTTAAGATCTATTTTTTTGTGTCCAAATACGCCTCTGTAGTCTTGCGTTGCTCTGCTGGAGACTGTTCCTCCAAGATCGAGAAGAAACTCTCCTAAAATGGGTCTAAAAAAGCTTTTATAGGGCATGTTTTCTACTCCCACAACCAATTTGGATTTATGATAAAATTCAGGTTCTTCTGAATGTTCCATTTTAAGGGCAGAGTTGTAGTAATCTATCCAGATCCCTTTTTTTAAAAAATTTGCAGAAGAGGTAGGAAGGGAGTCTGCTCGATAAATATTATAAGATTGTATTCCTGTAATCAGCTGCATTTGTGGATGTTGTTGGAGTAATGAATCAATCCTTCGGTACAATGAGGTGCTTTTGAACTCTTTCATTGAGGAGCCTGATCCCGATCCAAAATAAGTTTCGGGGGTAAAGAGGTAACGAGTCTCATCCGTAATACGATCTTCGGTCATTTTAGACATCAAATCAAAATAGTAATCGTTTTCCCGTTCGTACTTTTCGTTGTAAGGGTCAATATTGGGCTGCAACAAAAGAACCTCTATATGGGGCGTAAGGGTTTTTTCTTTCTGAAAAATGAGGAGGGAAATCACAATCGGTATGCTTATGGCAATAAGCCAAGGACTTAATTTTTTTATCCACAGTGTATTTTTGAGACTGGGATTGTGTTTTTTGAGGACTTCGAACAGTCCAATATTGATGAATAATACCCAAAGAGATCCTCCGAAAGATCCTGTGTATTCATACCATTGAATCCAGTGAATGTCCTCAGAAAATACATTTCCAAAGTTCAACCAAGGCCATGAAAAATCCCATTCAAGGTGAAATTTCTCAAAGGCAATCCATAGGGTGACCAAGAAAATATAGGCGGTGCGTAACGGGAGTCTTTTTTTTGACCAATGAAAAAGTGACAAAAGAATTGCGTAGAATGAAGTGTTGCAAATCACGGCAAATAACATTCCGAAAATTGAGGAGTTGACAATCCACCAAGTCGTTCCTAAGTTCCAAATTAAAAAACCTAAAAAGCTGTAACTAAATAATCTTATTTTTTTTCGCTTACAGGAAGAAGTTGCGATTTGGTCTTCCACAAAAAACAAGGGGATTAAAGCAAAGAAAATCAAAAACGATAAACCGTGGACAGGCCATGAGAGTGAAAGCATTACTCCAGACGTAATAGACAACAGTATCGGGTTTTTGTAAAAAATCATAGAAAATGTGTCTGCTTATTTTTTTCTTATAGGATCAAGTCTTACTTTGCAATACAATCAACATCTAATCAGTCCCACAAAACTAATGATTAAAAAATCAGTTCCACATTTTTTCACTTCGTTAAACCTGTTGTCGGGATGTTTTTCGATTTATTTCGCCTATATATTCCAATTTGAAACGGCGCTTATTTTTTTATTAATGGGTGTTTTTTTTGATGTAATGGATGGTCTTTTCGCCCGTTTACTGAAGGTTGAAAGTGATTTAGGGGTTCAATTGGATTCCATGGCCGATATGGTTACCTGTGGTGTTGCACCAGGGATCATTCTGGCGCAACTTTTTGTTATGGCAGGAAACAGACCTTTGGAATTCAGTATCGGTTGGCCTCTTAATGCTACGGTTGAATATATTCCATGGGTGTGTATTGGGTTTTTAATCCCATTGGGAGCTGCTTTTCGATTGGCACGATTCAACCTTGATGGCTCTCAAAGAAAATACTTTTTAGGCTTGCCCACCCCTGCAATGGCCATGTTTTTTGGAGCACTTCCACTTTTGGTAAAACATCCTACACTGACTTTTCTTAAACCCATCATCATATCCAATCCGGGATTGATCTTGATGACTTTGATTTTTGTCTTGTTGATGAATGCCAACTTTGAGTTGTTTTCCTTCAAATCTTTTAATACGGGGATAATAGATACCATTCTTCGGATTCTCTTGATTTTGATGGCCCCTGCCTTTATTTTCTTTTTTGGCTTGGGAGGTATCAGTTTGGTAGTGCTGGTTTATTTGTTTTTGAATCTCATTAAAAATAGCCTAAGGAGAAGAGGAGTTTAGTTGATTCCTTCAAAAATTTTGGGGCAGAATAGAGCATTTTTTAAAAAAGCACACCTCAAATCCATTCAAGGATACCCCTATTTTTTGGGATCTAAGGTGAGTCCTGTAAAAATTCGTACTACCCCCCCCCCTCCTCGATTTTTAACCGATTTAGGAGAAAGTGTTCGTAAAAGGTAGAGTACTAAAATGAAATTAGCGCTAATCAATGGAGTTAATTTTACCCTGATTTACAAAAAGTCAACCTTTTTCTTACGCAGTTCAAAATTTTTGCCCAGGTAAACCTTTCTGACCATTTCGTCTTGGGCTAATTCTTCTGGAGTTCCTGCTTTGAGAATACTTCCCTCAAACATTAAAAAGGTTTTATCGGTGATGGCAAGAGTTTCTTGTACATTGTGGTCGGTAATAAGAATACCGATATTTTTTTTCTTAAGGTGGGCGACAATTTTTTGAATGTCTTCAACCGCTACGGGGTCAACACCAGCAAAGGGTTCGTCGAGTAGAACAAATTTGGGATCTGTAGCTAAGGCTCTTGCGATTTCTGTTCTCCTTCTTTCTCCTCCAGAAAGCAAGTCGCCTCTGTTTTTTCGAATATGAGTCAATCCAAACTCCTCCATCAAACCTTCCATCTTCTCTTTTTGCTGTGATTGGGTCAATTTACTCAATTGCAAAACACTTAAGATATTGTCTTGTACACTCAACTTCCTGAATACAGATGCCTCTTGAGCCAAGTAGCCAATTCCGTTTTGAGCTCTTTTGTACATGGGATAGGAGGTAATGTCGGTTTTATCCAAAAAAATCCTACCCGATTGAGGTTTGATTAAGCCTACAATCATATAAAAAGAAGTTGTTTTTCCAGCACCATTAGGCCCCAACAAACCTACAATTTCTCCTTGTTCAACGGAAATAGAAATACCCTTGACCACTTTTCTCCCTCGGTAGGATTTTTCTATATTTTCGGCACCTAATATCATTGGTCAGTGGAGGTTAATTTCATTTCTTTTTCAAGTCGTCTGTAAGTAAACCTTGAGATAAAGATACTTACTTCGTAGAGGATCAGTAAAGGAATACTTACAATTATTTGACTT
>JAURMQ010000105.1 GCA_030830625.1 Flavobacteriaceae bacterium | reverse complement strand
GAAGAAAATGAGTTCAGTAGGATCTCCTTAAGATTCAATTTTATTACAATTGCAAAACGCGATATTCTTCATAACAACCACTGATGGCCTCCAATATTTGAAGATCATTGGATTCTTTGATGAAAACATCTGAGTAATTACAGCTTCTCAAAATCTCATCCAGATCAATACGTTCTATATTGATGAGTTGGGTGAGGATCTCGCGGTCAAACTTAGAAGCCAAGAGGTTTTTCAATGCGTCGTTCTCCCTCATTTTCTTCAGTTTACGCATTTGTACTGCTTTGTTGCCAAAAAGATTGTTTAAAAAATCGGTGGGATTAAAAAGGGAAGCAAAGGTTTTCGAAATGGCATTAGGATTTCGATTTCCCCCTTCGTAGCCGGCACTGGATAAACCGGCAATTCTGTATCTGCCTGAGGTGTTGATGGGAACATTTTTAACATCTATATCCAAATATCCCGTCAATTGGTAGGGGCGTAAAATGATTTCTTCGAGAGCAAAGGCCAATTGATTAATTTTAAATTTGGAATTCCCGAATTTGATCATGTCTTGTGTGACCGCTATTTTCAGAGATTTGTACCCCAAGTAGGAAAAGTATAATGTATCGTTGACTTGGGCTATGATTTCAAATTTCCCTTTGTTATCGGTAGTAACGCCTTCTACTTTGTTGAGATTCAAAACGTGAACGCTTTCCATGGGGAATCCTGTAGATTCATTTTCTACAGTACCGCTGAGGAATTCTGTTGGTTCTTGACCCATAACATATTCGCCACATATCACCAATAAAAACAAAAAAAGTCGTTTCGTCATCATTATACACTCCTCAATAATATTGCTTAAAATTAACAAATTAGGATTCATAATGAATTTTAACTTTTCAGAAAATCAACTAATTTTTGAAAAGCCTTAGAGCGATGACTGATTTTGTTTTTTTTTCCAAGGGTCATTTGAGCAAAACTGATTGTGTGGTTTTCGGGTATAAAGATAGGGTCATACCCAAAACCATTTTGTCCTAGGGCCATTTTTGAAATATTCCCTTTTACAATACCTTCAAATAAATATTCCTTTCGGTCTATGATCAAAGCAATTACGGTTCTGAACTGTGCCTGACGATTCTCGACATCCATTAATTTTTGAATGAGTTTGCTCATATTGTCTTGAGAATTTTTTTGGCTCCCCGCATAACGGGCGGAGAACACTCCGGGGGCTCCACCCAAAGCCATAACCTCGAGACCACTGTCGTCGGCAAATGAATTTTTGTGAAAAGTATTGTAAATGGCTCTGGCCTTGATCAATGCATTTTCCTCTAAGGTTGATCCGGTTTCCTCAATGGCTGTATCAAAACCCAAATCGGATAAACTTTTGATCTTATAATGAGAAGGTAAAAGGGTTCTGATTTCCTCTACTTTATTTGGGTTGTGGGTTCCAAAGATCAATTCCATGAATGCTATTGATGATGATAGGGTTCGTTATTCAAAAGGGTATTGGCTCGATATAGCTGTTCTAAGAAAAAAACCCGAACCATTTGATGGGAAAATGTCATATTGGACAGCGCAATTTTTTCTTGAGCGAGGGCATAAACGGCCTCCGAAAATCCGTAAGGACCCCCTACAACAAATACCAACCTTTTGTGGGAGCTGGATTTTTTTTGGTCGATGTATTGAGAAAAACCAATAGAATCATAAGATTTACCTTTTTCATCCAGAAGCACCACCCAATCACCGGCTTTAATTTGTTCTCTAATCAAAAGTCCCTCTTTTTGTTTTTGGATGTTTTCATTCATTTTCCCTTTGTTTTTTATTTCTGGGATAATTTGAATGTCGAAACGATGGTATCTTTTGATCCGTTTGGTATAGTCCTCCATTAGGGAAATCAATCTGGAGTCGTTGGTTTTCCCTACCAATAGCATTAGCGTTTGCATCCTGCAAATTTACAAACACAATTAGATTTGTTTTATCTTTGATGAAAGGAAATTTTTTTGAAAGAAAAATTAAAGTCAATTCCCATTCTCAAAAACCTGATTGGGTTTTTAGAGGCCTTGAAAATTCCTGGATACATCAGTTTTTCTTTTTACGATTTGATCGAAATGTACATTTCAGGAATTGTAAAGGGAACATTGTCTTCAAGGGCGGGAAGCATCTCGTTTAGCTTCTTTATGGCGCTTTTTCCCTTTTTGCTGTTTATTTTGAATTTGATTGCCTTTATTCCCATTGATAATTTTGACGCGGTTCTCTTTAATTTTATTGAGCTCCTATTGCCTCAAGAAAGTCAGAGTTTTTTTACGGATATTTTCACCGATATTCGTCAAAAACAACGTACGGGTTTGCTTTCTTCTGTCTTCTTTTTGTCCATTTTTCTTACGGCCAATGGTGTAAGTTCGATTTTTTCCAGTTTTGAAGGGTCTTATCATGTAGCCCTTTCACGTTCCTTTATCCGTCAATATTTGTACTCTATGATGGTAGGTGTCTTGTTGGCATTATTGCTTTTGGTGGGGGTTTCCGCTTTGATTTTTTTCGAAATTTTTATATTGAGTAATCTCGACGAATTGATTCCCAGCGAAATCAACTGGATCAGAATGGGTCAATTGTTTTTTTACACCCTTTTGATATACATTACTGTTGCTATATTATATTATTTTGGAACGATTGAAGGGAAAAAGAATCGGTTCTTTTCTCCGGGTGCCCTGATGACTTGTTTACTGATTTTACTCACTACCTATTTGTTTGGTGTTTACATCGAAAAATTTTCAACCTACAACCAGTTGTATGGTTCTATTGGGGCATTGTTGATTTTTTTGTTTTACATATGGCTCAATTCAAGTGTGCTTCTGCTCGGTTTTGAATTGAACGCCACTTTGAATCGTTTAAAAAACAGCGAGCAAGAATCCTTTTGATAATAAGCAAAGTTGTATTTTTAAAAAATGCATTATTTCGCTGATGTTTTATTGCCTTTGGCATTGGGTAAACCCTTTACTTATGCGATCACTTCTGAGGATTACGCTGTTCTCAAGCCGGGTTTTCGTGTGGCGGTTTCATTTGGTAAGTCCAAAGTATATACTGCAGTAGTAGTTAATCTTCATACGGTCCCTCCAGAGCGGTACATTCCAAAATATATAGAGTTGATATTAGAGGAATCGCCGAGTGTGACTCCCAAACAATTAGAGTTTTGGAATTGGTTGTCCCAATATTATCAGAGTAAACTTGGAGACATTATGAGAGCTGCCTTGCCCACTACTTTATTGTTGGAGAGTGAGACCATTGTGGTCAAAAAGGATATTTCTTCCGATCTGAGAAATGCACTCGAAGACGATGCCTTCCTTGTTTATGAAGCTCTGGAGGTAAAAGCCTTGAGCATAAAAGAAATTACTGAGATTTTGGGTAAAAAAAATGTGTTGGGGCTTCTTCATGATTTGTTTTCGAAGGAGGTCATTGACCTTCATCAAAAACTCAATGAAAAATACAAACCCAAACAGGTTCGATATGTTCGTTTGTCCTCATCAATTGTAGAAAGTGGAGGCTTAGAAGGTGTTTTTGAATCTTTAAAAAATGCTCCCAAACAAATGCAATTATTGATGGGAATTTTCGATCAGAACCCCAAGGGAAACCAGTGGAAAGACACCAAGTCTTTACTCGATAAAAATGCTGTGGGGTCTTCTGTCTTGAGTGTTCTGATTTCAAAAGGAGTACTGGAGGAGCAATCGGTTCAAGAAGATCGTTTGCTGTATCATTTTAAAAAATCAGATCTGGACAGGTCTTTATCTGAAGCTCAAAAAAGAGCGCTCAAAGCCATCACACAAAGTTTTGAAAAAAAATCTGTTGTTTTATTTCAGGGGGTTACGGGCTCGGGTAAAACAGAAGTTTATATTGAATTGATTGCTGAAGTGATCAACCGGGGGCAACAGGTTTTATATCTACTTCCTGAAATTTCATTGACTCCCCAAATGGTAATGCGTTTGCAAGAACGTTTTGGGTCAGAGGTAACGGTTTATCATTCCAAATTTTCTATTCACGAACGCACAGAAGTGTGGAATAATATATTGGAGAATAAAGCTAAGGCAAAAATCATTGTAGGAACCCGTTCTGCTCTTTTTCTTCCTTTTAGCGATTTGGGTTTGTTGATTCTGGACGAGGAGCATGAGCTTTCCTATAAGCAATTTGATCCTTCTCCCCGATATCATGCCAGAGACAGTGCAATAGTATTGGCTCAAATACATCACGCCAAAGTGTTGTTGGGATCCGCTACACCCTCTGTAGAGAGTTCATTCAATCATATGTCGGATAAATACGGCTGGGTTGAGCTTGGAGAAAGGTATGGGGCGGTAGAGTTGCCAGAGATCATCACGGTTGATTTAAAATCGGCCTACAAGCAAAAGAAAGTGAAAGGAGGTTTTACCGACACCTTGATTCGGGAGATGGAGCAAACACTAGACATGGGAAAACAAATCATACTGTTCCAAAATCAACGTGGATACGCTCCCGTGATGGAATGTTTGGACTGTGGACATATGCCCCATTGCCATCAGTGCGATGTGAGCCTGACCTATCATCAATATACAGATCAACTCAAATGTCATTATTGCGGTTATCATATTGCAGTTCCGCAAAAGTGTCATGCCTGTGGATTGCCTCATTTATCGACCAAAGGCTTGGGAACCCAACAAATACAAGAGCAAGTAGCCGCATTGTTTCCTGAGGTTAAGGTGGCCAGAATGGATTGGGACACCACCAGAGGGAAATGGGCTTTTGATAAATTGATTCACTCTTTTGCCCATCAAGAAGTTAAAATATTGGTGGGGACTCAAATGGTTGTAAAAGGATTGGATTTTCAAAATGTTCATTTGGTGGGGGTTTTGAATGCCGATCATTTGCTGAATTTTCCTGATTTTAGAGCTCACGAAAGAACCTATCAAATGCTCAGTCAGGTGGCTGGAAGGGCGGGAAGGAAAGAGCTAAGGGGTAAGGTATTGATACAAACCTATCAGCCACACCATCCCATCATTCAACAAGTAATAGAGGGGAATTATCGGCAAATGCTGGAGCAGCAACTGAAGGATAGGAAAGAATATGATTATCCTCCTTACACCCGATTGATCAGGATCGTGGTGCATCATAGCGATATGGAAACGGTAAAAAAAGCAAGTCAGTGGATTGCGAACGTATTGATTCAATCCCAATACGGCCAAGTTTTAGGGCCTGTTTTTCCTTCTGTAGCTCGGGTGCGAAACCGTTATAGAATGCAAATTTTGGTAAAAATCAATGGGGAGCAGTCGAAGAATCGGGTGAAAAAAGTAATTCATAAGACTTTGGAGCGTTTTGAGTCAATCTCTTCTTTTAGATCCTGTAAAGTCAATTTGGATGTTGATCCCTATTGATAGTTGAGGTAGGTATTTTTAAATCCTTTCTTTTGTTTTCGGCTGAGTGGGAGTATTTCTCCATCAATATTGACGTTGTTGGACGTAAAATGAATGACCTTTTGAAGGTTTGCGATGTAGGATTTATGAATCCTTACAAATTGATTTTCAGGGAGTTTGGATAAAAAAGATTTCATCGTAGAGAGTACCATGTAGTTTTTGTTTTTCGTAACAATTTTTACATAGTCGCCCATGGCTTCAATCCAGCGGATGGTATTGACCTGTAATTTTTCCGTTTTAAAATTACATTTGAAATGAATTAAGGATTCTTTTCTGTCTTGAATGATATTTTGACATTCAATTTTATAGAGGAGTCTTTGAACGGTATTTTTGAACCGATCCATGGTTACGGGTTTAAGCAAACAATCCATAAACCCCATTTCGTAGGATTTAATGCCATCCGCGGGTTTTTTTGTCAATAAAATAATTTCGATATTGTCTTTCAATTGGTTGACAAATTCAAACCCATCGTAAACAGGGAGTTCTGCAGCCACTAAGGCAAAGTCAACGCTGTTGTACTTCAAATATTCTTTAGCGCGAACAGCATCAGAAAATTCTGCCTGAAGAGATATTTCGGGAAAATGCTTTAAAAGTTGAATGAAATGTATTCGTTCTACTGGACTGGAGTCAACGTAAATGCAATTTAGTTTCATAACGGGGCGTATTACTTACTATATTTATATGTTAAAATTAAAATTTTTTTTTTAAAAAACAACTATTCTTTTGGTGTAATTTAATGATTAACTTACTTTTGCAATCCTAAAATAACAATTATATGAATCATTATGAAACTGTTTTCATACTCAATCCCGTTCTGTCTGAGACTCAAACAGAGGAAGCAGTTAAAAAGTACGAATCACTTTTGAACTCTCAAAAGTGTTCAGTTGTTCACAAAGAAGATTGGGGGCTGAAAAAGCTAGCTTACACCATCCAAAACAAAAACAGTGGTTTCTACCATTTGTTTCAATTTGAGGGTGAAGGGGAAGCGGTCAATACTTTAGAGGTTGAGTTTCGACGAGACGAAAGGGTTATGCGCTTTTTAACCGTTAAACTTGATAAACATGCTCAAAACTGGGCGGAAAAAAGAAAGAAAAAAATTCAATCTAAAGTAAAATCTTAAGCAAGATGGCAAAAATTGATGAACAATCGAGCGGTAAAAAAGAAGGAGAAATCAGGTATTTAACCCCTCTGAATATTGATACCAATACGAAACAGAAATATTGTAGATTCAAAAGATCGGGGATCAAGTACATCGACTATAAGGATCCCGACTTCCTTTTGAAATTCGTTAATGAACAGGGTAAAATTTTACCGAGACGTCTTACAGGAACCTCTTTAAAGTATCAAAGAAAAGTTTCAGTAGCTGTAAAAAGAGCACGTCATCTGGCTTTGATGCCTTATGTAAGTGATTTACTCAAATAAAACCTTTAAGTCATGCAAATTATATTAAAAGAAAACATAGAAAATCTTGGCTTTAAAGACGATTTGGTAATGGTCAAGAACGGATACGGCCGAAATTATCTGATCCCACAAGGAAAAGCTATATTGGCGACTGTCTCTGCCAAAAAGGTTCTTGCCGAAAACTTAAAGCAGAAAGCCTTTAAAGAAAAAAAGATCATTGACGATGCTACGGCATTGGGTGAGAAAATCATGGCCCTTGAGGTTAAGATTGCTTCCAAAGTAGGAAGTGGAGACAAGCTTTTCGGATCGGTATCTTCTGCAGATTTGGTCAAGGCTTTTGAATCCAAAGGACAAAAAATTGATAAAAATGCTATTTCCATTCCTGGAAAGACCATCAAGCGTTTGGGAAGTTACGAAGCGAAAGTCAGGCTGCACAGGGAAGTATCTGTACAATTTCCTTTCGAAGTTATTCCTGAAAAAAATTAGTTTATAATCAATCCCTAACCCCACCTTGCGTGGGGTTTTTTTTTGACCTGGTCTAATGAAATATTCTCGATTGTCGAAGGAGCAATTTGAAAGCCTTCATGAGGAGTTTGCGCTTTTTCTCGCATCCCAATCCATAAACAAGCAGGAGTGGGATAATATCAAAGCAGAACATTCTGTATTTACCGAAGAATTATTGGATTTATTCAGTGATTGGGTGTGGGAGAAATCTTTAGATAAAATAGTTTATTTGGAGAACAGAAGTGATCATCATTTGTTTTTATTTAAATGTGTTGCTACCCGTATGGATTTGATTTTAATACAATTAGAAAAGGACTGTCCTTCTTTATTGCAAAAAGAGTATAAGTATTGGTTGGCAAAGCATTTGACCGACCCACGTGTTTCTATTTTTGAATCCAGTCGAATATTCGATGAGAATTTTAAGGAGGAAAAATTTAAGTTGATCCAAAGGGGTGCCATGATTACCGATGGAGAAACCTATGAGGACTTAAAAAGTTTTCTTTCAAAATCATCAGAATTGTAGCATCTTTGCTTTATACGATTAATTTATGTCCAATATAAAACCAGCCATTCCAAAAGGGACTCGTGATTTTTCTCCAGTAGAATTGGCCAAAAGAAATTATTTGAAGGCTCAATTGATTGCCGGGTTTGAACGTTATGGATTTCAACCTATTGAAACCCCATCATTTGAGCGCTCCGAGACGCTGTTGGGGAAGTATGGAGATGAAGGAGATCGATTGATTTTTAGAATATTGAATTCGGGGGATAAGGTAAAAAATGCGGATTTGGGAGCTTTGGAAAGGGGAGAATTGGGTAAGTTTTCCAATTCTATATCCCAAAAAGCGTTGCGGTATGATCTCACGGTCCCCTTTGCCCGCTATGTGGCGCAATATCAAAACGACATACAATTTCCCTTTCGACGATATCAAATGCAAACGGTATGGCGGGCAGACCGTCCTCAACACGGAAGATTCCAAGAGTTTTTGCAATGCGATGCTGACGTGGTAGGAGAGCGCTCTTTGTGGCAAGAAGTGGAGGGAGTACTCTTATACGATCGTGTATTTTCTAAGCTCCATTTAAAAGGGGTACAGATTCATTTGAATCACCGTAAAATTTTGGCAGGTATCGCTGAATTCATTGGAGCAGAATCTCAGTTGATCGACTTTACCGTGGCATTGGATAAGTTGTCTAAAATAGGCGAAGAGGGGGTGATCGGTGCGCTTCAGTCAAAAGGTTTTTCTGCTGAAAAGATCCAACGTTTACGTCCTTTTCTCTCTTTAAAGGGCGATTTTAGTAGCCAGTTATTGGCGGTCTCTGAGGTTTTGAAAGACATAGAGATCGCTCAAGAAGGGATTGAGGAGCTGAAGTTTATCTATAAACAATTGAGTCGGCAATCATTGAATGCCGTATCTATTGCATTTGATGTTAGATTGGCCAGAGGATTGAATTATTACACCGGATTGATTTTGGAAGTTATGCCTCCAGAGGGCATCAAAATGGGTTCAATCGGGGGAGGAGGTCGTTATGACGAATTAACGGATCTATTCGGTTTAAAAAACACGAGTGGTTTTGGAATATCTTTTGGTTTCGACCGCATTTTTTTGGTTTTGGAAGAGTTGGATTTATTCCCGTCAACCATCGACAGTAAGACCCAGCTTATTTTCTTGAATTTTGGAGATGCATCTGCATCTTATTGCTTCGATCATCTCACAAAGCTTAGAGATTTTAATATGGCTTGTGAAATGTATCCAAAAGAAGCAAAACTAAAGAAACAGTTGAATTATGCCCATCTGCGGTCCATTCCCTATGTCGTGATTTTGGGTTCAGAGGAAATGCAAAAAGAAATATTTGTATTGAAAAATATGGTAAGCGGTGAACAGAGGGAGTATCCCTTGGCACAGATGCTTGAGGTATTGAAAGGGTTGAATCCGTCAAACTGATTCACGGTTGATACTTTTCAAAAGGTTGTTTGAGTAAACTCCCGATATGGGTATTTTTTTTCTCGTCGGGAAATACATCCACACCATAGACAATTTTTTCTCTTTCAAAAGAACTGAAGGTTCCCAAGATTCTGTCCCAAATGGAAAAAATATTTCCAAAATTGGTATCGGTATAAGGCAATCGATAATGGTGGTGTATTTTATGCATATCGGGAGAAACTATAAAATAACTGATCCATTGATCTATCTTTTTGGGTAGCTTGATATTGGCATGACTGAATTGAGTTGAAAATACCGATAGGGCTTGGTACATCATGATGATTCCAATGGAAGTTCCCAAAATAAAAACTCCCAATAGGGTG
Source organism: Flavobacteriaceae bacterium (assembly GCA_030830625.1). GTDB lineage: Bacteria > Bacteroidota > Bacteroidia > Flavobacteriales > Flavobacteriaceae > UBA8316. Next base: position 2,035 of record JAURMQ010000105.1, on the reverse strand, counting down.
AAGGCAAATCTGACGATACTTTCCAGCGGATGATGCCTATTTGCTGTGGTGGTGTCAACAGTAGGATCGCTGTGGTGAACCAGATGAATCATCCACAAGGGTTTGATTTTATGTTCGGTATAGTGCGGAAGATAGGCCCCCAAAAAATCCAAGAGTAAAACTCCCAAAACAACTTCTCCCCAAAGGGGTAAATGAGGGATCCATTGTAACAGTCCAAATGAATGATCAATCGTCCAGTCTGAAGTTTGTAATAGCATAAATGCTAGGGCAAAATTGATGACCACTGTAGTCAGTGTAAAGAAGAAATTGGGGAGGGCATGATGCCATTTTTGGTAATTGAAATGGACCAAAGGGGTAATTCCTTCTAGAAACCAAAAAAGTGAAATACCTCCAATTAGAATTAAGCTGCGGTATAAGGAAGGAATCGTTTCAAAAAAAGCTAAGACATCGTTCATTTTTAGTTTTCTGAAAATAAAAGTATAAAATTTAAAGGGCTTATGCTCTATAGAAAGTCTTATTCTTCGGCAGGAGCCTCCTCAGTATTGGATTTACCTGAACCTTCTCCCAGTTTAAAACGAATGGCAAGCTCATGACAATTGAGATTGAGTCCAGACAGTGTGCTGTTGGAGAAAGAATCGTATGCATACCCTATACTCATGTTTTCTCCCAAGGCAATTGAGGCAAGAAATGAAAAAACAGAACCTGACCTGTAAGAAACTCCAAAGTCAAATTTATTCAGGTAAGAAAACCAACTTCCCACATCAATTACATTGGGAAGCCCTTTGCCTTTTCGATACATGAGGTTGGGCTTTAATGCAAAATCTTCACTTATACTGAATACTGCTCCTCCGGATAAGAAAATATGTTGTCTGTCTTTGGATTGAATTTCGATATCTCCATCTCTTTTTGCATTGAACAATCTGGGCATAGAACCGGAGACCCATAATTTTTCGCTTTTAAGCAAAAATCCTACCCCTAAGTTGGGATTGAATTTGCTGAGTGATCTTTGTGTTGGATCGGGTAATTCAGAATATCCCGTCAATAAAGAGGGATCGGCACTGTAAGAATTCCCACCTCCTTTGATTCCTAAAAATAAATTTATATCGTCATTCAAACTTAGTTTGTATGAAAAATCGACAGTAATGATGGTTTGATTTTCTATGAAAATTTTATCAGAAATGACAGAGACGCCAAGTCCTACGTTTTTGCCAGTAGAAGAAGAGTAGGAGAGTCCAATGGTTCTCGGACTGTTTTCTATACTATTCCATTGATTTCTGTAGGATAATGCGAAAACATGTCCTTCTTCAGATCCCGCATGAGCAGGGTTCATAAGGTTCATGTTGAACGTGTAGAGAGAGAGATAGCCGTCTTGCTGAGAAAGAAGTGTAAAAGGCAACAAAAGAAACAACAAGCGAAGTATCATTGATTATCGGGTTAAATAAATAACACCCTGGTAATCGGGAGTTCCATTTCTGTCAAAATCGATTAAGTAATAGTATGTTCCTTCGGGAAGGTCTTCATTATTGTACTGACCTGACCAACTGTTGAGATAATTGACCTGGTTAAAGATCAATTGTCCTGATCGGTTATAAATCCAAATTTCGTTGTCATTGTATCGCTTAAATGAATCATCGGTCCATTGATCGTTTACACCATCTCCATTGGGGGAGAAAAAGTCTGTAATGGTAAGACCAATTTTTGCGAAGTTCTCGCATTTACTGATGGCATTATTAGGATCAGTCCCACAGCTTACTTCGTCAATATTGACGAAACCATCGCCATCTGTATCGTTGTAAGGATTACAGTTTTCAGCATCTTGTTCATCCGATACTCCGTCTTCATCACAATCCAATAGTTGAGAGTCGTAGGCATCAATGATTCCATCGTTATCGGAATCATCATCTGAAGGGTCACCATTTGCATTTTGATCCTCATCGATGGTTTGCTTGCCATCTCCGTCGTCGTCTCTGTCGAGATAGTTGGGTATGCCGTCGTTGTCGATATCAATTAATCTGGCTTGAAAATCATCTGCTTG
>JAURMQ010000104.1 GCA_030830625.1 Flavobacteriaceae bacterium | reverse complement strand
TTTTTTGCCGATGTAGCTCAGGGGTAGAGCGTTTCCTTGGTAAGGAAGAGGTCACGAGTTCAAATCTCGTCATTGGCTCATCACGGCTCAAGGAGTACGATTGAAATCGTACTCTTTTTTTTATCCCCCTCTCTCCGAGGGCAACATTCCCGTCTTGTAATAACTCATCTCTTTTTACTCCTATTGACATAGTTGTCATAGGCTGCTCTTTTATGGAGGAGGGAACAGCCGCTAATGGAGTACAGGAATAATCCAACCAAAAGGAGGGTTACTATTTTTCTCAACATAAAACTAATTTACAAAATTGAAACAAAAGATTTGGAATCCATCCCTCGGCCTATGAATTTTACCCTTCCAAGAGCAGCACCTTTGAGGATACGAATCGTCAAGGGGTGGAATATCTAATAATCGATATGCCTTTTCATTTTCCACCATTTGTTCAGATGAGGCCCTGAATAAAACATTACAACAGCAAGAACAAAGCCCGCGATCATATCTACAAAATAATGATAGCGCAAGTATAAGGTTGAAATAAATAACGCAACCGCGAAGGGAAGGAAAACAAAGCCATACATCCTGTTGTGTTTGAATGCAAACAAAAGAATCAGTAAAATAATACCGTTGTGAAGACTCGGAAAACAATCGCGACGGGTGTATTCAGATATCTCATAATTCATAATAAACGAAAGCCTATCGGTAATAAAATTCCCAGACAATGAGGTTTCAAACACATCAGCCATGGTAAACTTTGGACCTACTGCCGGAAAAATAACATATCCAACATAGCCTATGTAAAAGGTTAGAATTACAGAGACCAATGTTTCTCGAAAAGCGAAATGTTGTTTACTAATATATAGGTATAGTGAGAAAATTAAAATATAGATCAAAAAAGAACTGTACGAAAAATACATGAAATCCGTTAGGATCGGACTGATGAACGGTTCCAAAAATAGAGCGGGTTGACCCCCCAATAAATAATCGTCCCAAGCCATTAATACGGAATCAACATCATTTGGATTCACCAAATGAACCATATCGTGCATATTGGTGTAGATGGAGATACAAAATAGAAAGGGAAGGGTTTCACGTAAAAAAGTCAGAATATGCTTGATTACAATTCCGATTTTTGATTTCTGGAGGATCTTTAAATTTTTGAGTTTTAGGATTCCTAAAAAAAGGATAAAAACCAATCCAGTGATGACAAAACGTTCAACATTGGAAGGTCTGAATCCTTCTTTGTCATGAAAAATAATCATGAAAAAGATCATGGGGAGGAGTAATACCAATGCCAAGAACTCTTCCAAGCGGAGTTTAAAAACAAATCTTAATATAGCTCTTCTCATTTTGAAAAAATCAACATTTGAATCAGTCTGTTTTTTTATAATGAGAGATACACTAACCTAATGCGTTTTGTTTTTTGATTAAATTTAAAGCAGATCCTTCCTTGTACCATTCGATTTGTTGTTCGTTGTAGGTATGATTGGCCACTATGGAGTCTTTTGTGCCATCGGCATGAACCACTTCAATGGTTAGGGGTTTTCCAGGAGCAAAATGGGCTAAATCCACAAAGTTGAAAGTATCGTCCTCCTGAATCAGGTCGTAGTCTTTTTCATGAGCAAAGGTTATCCCAAGCATACCTTGTTTCTTAAGGTTGGTTTCATGAATTCGGGCAAATGATTTTACCAAAACGACTTTAACACCAAGGTGACGGGGCTCCATCGCAGCGTGTTCTCTGGAGGAACCTTCCCCGTAATTGTGGTCTCCCACAACAATGGTAGAAATTCCAGCCGCTTTATAAGCCCTTTGAACATCGGGCACCCCACCGTATTCGCCTGTCAGTTGGTTTTTGACAAAATTGGTTTTTCCATTAAAGGCATTTACTGCTCCAATAAAACAGTTGTTGGAAATATTATCCAAATGACCTCTGAATCTCAACCATGGGCCAGCCATTGAGATATGATCGGTAGTACATTTTCCGAATGCTTTCAAAAGGAGCTTGAGTTCGATGAGGTTTTTACCATCCCAAGGGTCAAAAGGGGTGAGGAGTTGCAATCTATCGGAATCCTTTTTCACCACTACATCTATCCCGGATCCGTCGGCTTCTGGAGCAAGGTATCCATTGTCTTCTACATCAAATCCCTTTGGAGGGAGTTCCAATCCTTGAGGAGCATCCAACATAACGGCTTCTCCTTCTTCATTGATCAAGCTATCGGTCATAGGGTTAAAATCCAATCGGCCTGATATGGCCACAGCGGCTACCATTTCGGGAGAAGCCACAAATGCGTGAGTATTGGGATTGCCATCTGCACGCTTGGAAAAGTTACGGTTAAAGGAGTGGATGATAGAATTTTTTTCGGCCTTATCAGCACCAGCCCTGTCCCATTGACCAATACAGGGTCCACAGGCATTGGTAAAAATTTTAGCATCAAGACGCTCAAAAATATCGAGTAATCCGTCTCTTTCTGCGGTATATCTCACTTGTTCGGAACCCGGATTGATTCCAAATTCTGCTTTAGTGACTAATTTTTTATCTACCGCTTGTTGGGCAATACTGGCCGCTCTTGACAAGTCCTCGTAAGAAGAATTGGTGCAAGAACCGATCAGTCCCCATTCCACTTTCAAAGGCCATTCCCCTTTGGCGGCTTTTTCACTCATCTGATCTACAGGGGTAGCCAAATCGGGAGTGAAAGGTCCGTTGATGTGAGGCATGAGTTCGTCCAAGTTGATTTCGATGACTTGGTCAAAGTATTTTTCAGGCTCGGCATAAACTTCAGGATCGGCAGTGAGGTGTTCTTTAACCGCATTGGCAGCATCGGCTACATCGTCTCTACCGGTGGCCCTCAAATATCTTTCCATGGAACGGTCATATCCAAAAGTAGAAGTAGTCGCGCCTACTTCGGCTCCCATATTACAGATGGTTCCTTTGCCAGTACAAGACATCGATTCTGCACCGGATCCGAAATATTCAATAATAGCTCCCGTTCCTCCTTTAACCGTAAGAATACCTGCCACTTTTAAAATGACATCTTTAGGAGCAGTCCAGCCATTGAGTTTACCGGTCAATTTAATTCCAATCATTTTAGGAAATTTAAGTTCCCAAGGCATTCCAGCCATTACATCTACTGCGTCAGCTCCACCTACCCCTATGGCTATCATACCCAATCCTCCTGCATTGACGGTATGAGAATCCGTACCAATCATCATTCCACCAGGAAAAGCATAGTTTTCCAAAACCACTTGGTGGATGATTCCCGCTCCGGGTTTCCAAAAACCAATTCCGTATTTATTCGATACCGACTCTAAGAAATTAAATACTTCCGCACTCGTATTATTGGCCGATTTTAAATCTGCAGCAGCGCCTTCTTTGGCTTGAATCAGGTGGTCACAGTGGACCGTAGTGGGGACAGCTACTTTAGACTTTCCTGCCTGCATGAATTGTAATAATGCCATTTGTGCGGTTGCATCCTGACAAGCAATACGATCGGGAGCAAAATTTACATAATCGGTACCTCGGGCAAAAGAGGAGGTAGGGTTTTTATCCCACAAATGAGCATAAAGGATTTTTTCACTTGAGGTTAAGGGTCTGTTTAAAATCTTTTTAGCCAAGCCAATACGCTCTTCCAGTTGCGCATAGTTCTGCTTAATCATATCGATGTCGAATGCCATTACATTTTGTTTTATAAGGCGTAAAAGTACAAAATAAGACTTAATCCAAAATCACAAAAAAAGCCCCTTTTAAGTGAAAATAATATTTTGAAAAAGAATTTGCTTTTCAGAACAATTTAAAAAAGGAAATGGGTGTGAGAGAAATTTATTTATCCCTCCAATTTTTTAAATAATAATACATTTAGCGTCCCTTTCTTTTTATTTAAAATAATTGCAGGACAAATGTTTATTCCTAAAATGATTGAGTGTTGGAAGGTGTATTTTTTTGAGTCAGACTTATTCTGGGAAAAGGAGTGGTGAAAATGCTTAAAAAAAGCAAAAAATATAATCAAATAATAATGTTAATAACAAAAAATTTATAAATTTGCACCCGCTTAAACAATAAAGATACAATATAAATTATGGCTAAAGAAACTTTTGATCGGTCGAAACCCCATTTAAATATTGGAACCATTGGCCACGTAGATCACGGTAAAACAACCCTTACAGCTGCGATTACAAAAGTGCTTGCAGATGCTGGATTTTCAGAAGCAAGAAGCTTTGATCAAATTGATAATGCACCTGAAGAAAAAGAACGTGGTATTACCATTAATACATCACACGTTGAATATCAAACGGTAAATCGTCACTATGCACACGTTGACTGTCCCGGTCACGCGGATTATGTCAAGAACATGGTAACGGGTGCTGCTCAGATGGACGGTGCAATTCTTGTTGTTGCTGCAACTGATGGCCCCATGCCACAAACACGAGAGCACATCCTATTAGGAAGACAAGTAGGTGTTCCTAGAATCGTAGTATTCTTGAACAAAGTCGATATGGTGGATGATGAAGAGCTTTTGGAATTGGTTGAAATGGAAGTAAGAGAATTACTTTCTTTCTACGACTACGACGGAGATAACACTCCCGTGGTTTTAGGATCTGCCCTTGGCGCTCTTAACGGAGAACAAAAATGGACAGATACAGTTATGAAGCTTATGGATGAAGTCGATGCATGGATCGAGCTTCCCAAGCGTGATGTAGATAAAGATGCATTAATGCCAGTAGAAGACGTATTCTCAATTACGGGACGTGGTACAGTTGCTACGGGACGAATTGAAACAGGTGTTTTCAATACTGGAAATGAAGTTGACATCATCGGAATGGGTGCTGAAAAATTAAAGTCAACAGTCACTGGAGTCGAAATGTTTAGAAAAATATTAGATCGAGGTGAAGCTGGAGATAACGTTGGAATCCTTTTGAGAGGTATCGAGAAAACCGATATCAAAAGAGGAATGGTTATTTGTAAGCCCGGCTCCGTTAAACCTCATGCTAAATTTAAGGCTGAGGTATATATTTTGAAAAAAGAAGAAGGAGGCCGTCATACACCTTTTCACAACAACTATCGTCCACAGTTCTATGTAAGAACAACCGACGTAACCGGTAATATCGTATTGCCTACTGGAGTTGAGATGGTGATGCCAGGTGATAACCTAACCATTACAGTTGATTTGATTCAGCCCATTGCATTGAGCGTAGGTCTTAGATTTGCGATCCGTGAGGGAGGGAGAACTGTAGGAGCTGGTCAGGTAACTGAGATTTTAGACTAACAAAAAAAGTTTTTAGTTTGACCTTAAGGTGTCCGCCTCTGGTGGATGCCTTTTGCGTCAAATAAAAACGGGTTTAGCTCAGTTGGTAGAGCACTGGTCTCCAAAACCAGGTGTCGGGAGTTCGAGCCTCTCAACCCGTGCAAAAATTAACAACAAAATGTCAGCCATCATAGACTACATAAAGGATTCATTTGAAGAGCTAAGGAACAATGTGTCTTGGACACCACGGGTGGAACTCCAGCGTTTGGTAGTGATCGTTTTGGTGTTTTCAGTACTTTTCTCACTGGCCATTTGGGGGGCCGACACAGTGCTTTCTCAAATTGTGGGATTCTATTTTCAATTGATTAACGGATAAGCATGGCAGAGGTCGCTACAAAAAATTGGTACGTAATTAGAGCCGTCAGCGGACAAGAAGCCAAAATCAAAGATTACATCATGTCGGAGATTACCCGTTTGGGATATGCTGGACAAGTAGAAGACATTTTGGTGCCCATGGAAAAAGTTGTCCAAATTCGAAATGGAAAAAAAATAAATAAAGAGAAAGTATACTTCCCGGGATACATTATGATTAAGGCCAATTTGACAGGGGAAATTCCCCACATCATCAAATCGGTGACCAATGTCATCGGGTTTTTGGGTGAAACCAAAGGAGGAGAACCCGTTCCTTTGAGAATGGCCGAGGTCAATAGAATGCTCGGTAAAGTAGATGAGTTGACCATGACTACCGAACACATTGCTATTCCTTTTACCATAGGAGAAAATGTGAAGGTTATCGATGGACCTTTCAACGGATTCAACGGGACCATTGAAAAGGTCAATGAAGAAAAAAGAAAACTAGAGGTAATGGTAAAGATTTTTGGTCGAAAGACTCCTCTAGAACTGAGTTATATGCAAGTAGAAAAATTATAAATGTTACTGATATTAGGAGTTTTAGCTTCCACTTGAAACTTCTGACACATTAATTATTAAACAATGGCAAAAGAAATATTTAAAGTTCTTAAACTACAAGTTCGGGGAGGTGCTGCGAATCCATCGCCACCGGTTGGACCCGCGCTAGGTGCCGCAGGAGTTAATATCATGGAGTTCTGTAAGCAGTTCAATGCGAGAACCCAGGATAAACCGGGAAAAGTATTACCGGTTGCAATTTCTGTTTACAAAGACAAATCATTTGATTTTGTAATTAAAACACCTCCAGCGGCCGTTCAATTGATGGAAGCAGCCAAAGCTAAAAAGGGTTCCGGTGAACCCAACAGAGCCAAAGTAGCCTCGGTTACTTGGGATCAAGTCAGAACCATTGCTGAGGATAAAATGCAAGATTTAAATGCATTTACCATAGAATCGGCGATGAAGATGGTTGCGGGTACTGCCCGTTCGATGGGATTCACTGTAAAAGGAGAATTCCCTTCTAACTCATAAAAATTAGTTATGGCAAGATTATCAAAAAAACAAAAAGAAGCCAGAGCCAAGATGGACATGAAGTCCCTTTACTCTCTCGCAGCTGCCTCTTCTTTGGTCAAAGAAGTAACCACTACAAAATTCGATGCCTCTGTTGACTTGGCAATTCGTTTGGGAGTTGATCCCAAAAAAGCAAATCAAATGGTCAGAGGAGTAGTTACCCTTCCTCACGGAACAGGTAAAGTACTCAGAGTTTTGGCCTTGGTTACCCCCGACAAGGAAGCGGAAGCCAAAGAGGCTGGTGCTGATTTTATAGGCTTGGATGACTATCTCCAAAAAATCAAAGATGGCTGGACAGACGTCGATGTTATTGTAACCATGCCCAGTGTAATGGGTAAGTTAGGTCCCTTAGGTAGGGTTTTAGGTCCGAGAGGACTGATGCCCAATCCCAAAACCGGTACAGTGACCATGGACATCAAAAAAGCAGTCTCTGATGTTAAAGGCGGTAAAATTGATTTTAAAGTGGACAAAAACGGAATCGTTCATGCCTCTATTGGAAAAGTCTCTTTCGATCCTGCAAAGATCGAAGAGAATGCCCATGAGCTGTTGAAAACGATCCAAAAGTTGAAGCCCACTACTATCAAAGGAACTTACATCAAAAGCATTTCTATGTCCAGTACGATGAGTCCAGGAATTGGCATTGAAACTAAATTGGCTTAGCCTTAAAACTCAAGGAATGACAAAAGAGCAAAAAGCAAAAGAAATTCAAGATTTGACCGAAGAATTGTCCTCGGTAAAAAATCTTTATTTGACCGATATTGCGGGTCTCAATGCAGTACAAACTTCTGCATTGCGAAGGGCATGTTTTAAGGCGAACATCAAATTGTCTGTTGTTAAGAATACACTATTGGCGAAAGCCATGGAGGCTTCTGGCAAAGACTTTGGAGATTTGCAAGACGTATTGAAAGGCAATACCTCATTGATGTTTTCTGAAGAGGGAAATACTCCAGCGAAGTTGATAAAAGATTTCCGTAAGAAATCTCAAAAACCTCTATTGAAAGGTGCTTATGTTCAAGAAGCGATTTACATTGGCGATGACCAAATAGACGTGTTAGAGTCTATCAAGTCTAAAGAAGAATTGATTGGAGATGTGATTGCATTGCTTCAGTCGCCCGCCAAAAATGTTATTTCAGCACTTCAATCGGGGGGATCAAACCTTTCAGGAATCCTAAAAACATTGTCCGAGCGATAATCGTTCAAAAGAATTTACATTCAAACATTATAATTATTTAAAACAAGAACATTCAAATTCATAAAAAATGGCAGATTTAAAAGAATTCGCAGAACAACTGGTTAATTTGACGGTAAAAGAAGTCAATGAATTGGCCAATATTTTAAAAGAAGAGTACGGTATCGAACCTGCTGCTGCAGCTGTAGCTGTAGCTGGTGGAGCTGCTGCTGGTGGTGGAGAAGCTGCTGCAGAAGAAAAATCAGAATTCGATGTAGTGCTAACCGCCGCTGGAGCTTCCAAACTCGCTGTGGTGAAATTAGTAAAAGAACTTACTGGTCTTGGGCTTAAAGAAGCTAAAGAATTGGTAGATAATGCACCAAGCAATGTTAAGGAAGCAGTTTCTAAAGACGAAGCTGAAGGACTTAAAAAGTCGCTTGAAGAAGCAGGAGCTGAGGTCGAACTAAAATAGTTTTTACCTTGCAATAATAAAGGTTTAGGCTTTTGGATGACCGTCCATGAGCCTAAACCATTTTGTGTTTCATAACGCCCCTCGGGTTTCAAACCCAAATAAGGATACTAATAAAAATTTGTAGATGCCGAATACACAATCCAATAGAGTCAATTTTGCCGCAGCAAAAGATTCACCCAACTACCCAGATTTCCTTGACATTCAAATCAAATCATTTCAAGATTTTTTCCAATTGGAAACCAAATCTGATGAAAGAAATGTAGAAGGTCTTTTCAATACCTTCAAAGAAAACTTTCCCATTACGGATACCCGAAATCAGTTTGTTTTAGAATTTATCGATTATTTCGTTGATCCACCGCGATACTCTATTCAAGAGTGTATCGAAAGAGGATTGACCTATTCGGTACCCCTCAAAGCAAGATTAAAACTGTTTTGTACCGATCCAGAACACGAAGATTTTGAAACCATCGTTCAGGATGTGTTTTTAGGAACCATTCCTTATATGACGCCCAGTGGAACATTTGTGATCAACGGAGCAGAACGTATTGTAGTCTCTCAGTTACAACGTTCACCAGGGGTCTTTTTCGGACAGTCTTTTCACGCCAACGGAACCAAACTCTATTCGGCAAGAGTTATTCCTTTTAAAGGTTCATGGATCGAATTTGCAACCGACATCAATAGTGTCATGTATGCCTACATTGACCGTAAGAAAAAATTACCCGTTACCACTCTCTTCAGAGCGATTGGATACGAAAGTGATAAAGACATTTTAGAAATATTTGATCTTGCAGAAGAGGTGAAAGTCTCCAAAACAGGACTCAAAAAAGTACTCGATCGCAAACTCGCTGCGCGTGTTTTGAAAACATGGCACGAGGATTTTGTGGATGAAGATACAGGTGAGGTAATTTCCATAGAACGAAATGAAATCATCATTGATCGTGATACCCTCTTGGAAAAAGAACATATTGAAATGATTCTTGAAGCAGATGTCAAAACCATCTTATTGCACAAAGAGGATGCTCACATGGCCGATTACGCCATCATTCACAATACATTACAAAAGGATCCCACCAATTCCGAAAAAGAAGCAGTAGAACACATCTACCGTCAATTGAGGAATGCTGAACCACCAGATGAGGATACCGCTCGTGGTATCATCGATAAATTGTTCTTCTCGGATCAACGTTATAATTTAGGAGAAGTAGGAAGATACCGAATGAATAAAAAACTCAACCTTGAAGTTGAGATGGACAAACAGGTGTTGACCAAATTAGACATCATTACCATTGTTAAGTATTTGATAGAGCTGATCAATTCCAAAGCAGAAATCGATGATATCGATCACCTTTCTAACCGTAGGGTAAGAACAGTAGGAGAGCAGCTTTCTTCTCAGTTTGGGGTAGGATTGGCCCGAATGGCTCGAACCATCCGAGAACGAATGAATGTTCGGGATAACGAAGTATTTACCCCTATTGATTTGATCAATGCCAAAACACTTTCTTCGGTCATCAATACTTTCTTTGGAACCAACCAGTTGTCGCAGTTCATGGATCAAACCAATCCATTGGCTGAGATCACACACAAAAGAAGATTGTCTGCCTTAGGCCCCGGTGGTCTTTCAAGAGAGCGTGCAGGTTTTGAAGTACGTGATGTTCACTATACCCACTACGGAAGATTGTGCCCTATCGAAACTCCTGAAGGTCCCAACATCGGATTGATCTCCTCCTTGGGAGTATATGCCAAAGTGAATAATTTAGGCTTTATCGAGACACCTTACCGAAAGGTAAAAGATGGAAAAATCGATTTGAGTGATACCATCTACCTCAGTGCTGAGGAAGAAGAAAGTCAATTGATTGCTCAGGCCAATATACCTTATGATAAATCCGGGAAAATTACCGCTGAAAAAGTAATTGCCAGAGATCAGGCAGATTTCCCCGTGGTTACCCCCAACGAAATCAATTATACCGACGTTGCCCCCAATCAAATTGCTTCCATCTCCGCTTCCTTGATTCCTTTCTTGGAGCACGATGATGCCAACAGAGCTTTGATGGGATCCAATATGATGCGCCAAGCAGTTCCACTTTTACAACCCGAATCGCCTATTGTAGGAACGGGATTGGAAAGACAAGTGGCCTCCGATTCAAGAGTTCTGATTAATGCCGAAGGTGATGGAGTTGTTGAATATGTTGATGCCAACAAAGTTACCATCAAATACGACATGACCGAGGACCAAAAATTGGTCAGTTTTGATGGGGATATCAAAACCTATAATCTGATCAAATTCAGAAAAACCAATCAAGGGACATGTATCAATCTCAAACCTATTGTTAAAAAAGGGGATCGTGTTACCAAAGGACAAGTACTCTCCGAAGGGTATGCCACTCAAAATGGAGAATTGGCTTTGGGAAGAAATATGAAAGTAGCCTTTATGCCTTGGAAAGGGTATAACTTTGAGGACGCTATCGTGATTTCTGAAAAAGTAGTCAGACAAGACATTTTCACTTCCATTCACATTGACGAATATTCCATTGATGTGAGAGACACCAAACTTGGAACGGAAGAATTGACAGACGATATTCCAAATATTAGTGAGGAAGCGACTAAGGACCTGGACGAAAATGGAATGATTCGAATTGGTGCTGAGGTGAATCCTGGAGACATCCTGATTGGGAAAATTACTCCTAAAGGAGAATCCGATCCTTCTCCCGAAGAAAAACTTTTGCGTGCTATTTTTGGAGATAAAGCCGGTGATGTAAAAGATGCTTCACTCAAAGCGCCACCATCTCTTCGTGGAGTAGTCATCGACAAAAAATTATTTACACGTTCTGTCAAAGACAAAAGAAAAAGAAATCAAGACAAACAAGAACTCGAATCATTAGAGGAACAATTTGAAGTTAAATTCGAAGAGTTAAAGAATGTATTGATCGAAAAGCTGTTCAACATCGTCAATGGAAAAACCTGTCAAGGAGTCCAAAATGATCTTGGAGAGGAAATTTTACCCAAAGGAAAAAAATACACCCTCAAGATGTTGACTGCTGTTGAAGACTATACGCACCTTACCAAAGGAGTATGGACCACTACCGACGCCACCAATAAGTTGATTGCAGA
>JAURMQ010000103.1 GCA_030830625.1 Flavobacteriaceae bacterium | reverse complement strand
TGGTAATCCAAGTGTTGGAGTTGCCACTATCTTTTACTTTTTGCACAGCAAACTGCATGCTTTCGGGACTCATGAATTGACCCTTTTTTAGGTTGACAAACTTTTGGGTTTGGGCTGCAGCTATCAACAAATCTGTTTGCCTTACCAAAAAAGCCGGAATTTGCAATACGTCTACGTAGGCAGCTGCCAGATTGGCGTCTTGCACACTATGAATGTCCGTTACTGTGGGAACTCCAAAAGTTTTCCCCACCTTTTCCAAGATCTTTAACGCTTTCTCATCTCCAATTCCCGTAAAACTGTCCAGCCGACTTCGATTGGCTTTTTTAAAACTCCCTTTAAAAATAAAAGGAATAGATAGTGAATCCGTAATGGATTTTATTTTTTCGGCAATTTTCATGGCCATGTCTTCCCCTTCAATAGCACAAGGTCCGGCCATTAAAAAAAACTGCTTGCTTTGAGAATGAGAAATTCGAGGAAGGTCCGAGATTGGCATTATTCTATTTTTAGTAAAATTAGTAAATGTAGCTCTGTAGAGAAGAGTAATGGAACAAAAATTATGTTTTGGCCACTACTTCAAATACTTTTCCCTCTTCGCATTTGAATATTTTACCTGGAAATTTAACAATCATTTGATAATCATGAGTGGCCATCAATAAGGTCATTCCTTTTTCGTGAAGAGACTTGAAAAGCTGCATGATATCTTGACTGGTTTGTGGGTCAAGATTCCCTGTTGGTTCATCTGCGATGATCAATTTAGGGTCATTCAAAAGGGCCCGAGCAATAGCAATTCTTTGTTGTTCTCCACCCGATAATTCAAAAGGAAACTTTTTTTTGTTGACCTCGATCCCAACCATTTTCAATACCTGATCAATTCTTTCATGGATTTGTGTATTGTTTTTCCAGCCCGTCGCTTTGAGTACAAACTTGAGATTGTCTTCAATATTCCGATCTGGAAGTAATTTAAAATCTTGAAATACCACACCCAATGTTCTTCTCAAAGCAGGTATTTGTTTGCTTTTGAGCCTTGTTAAGTCGAATTTTCCTACACTTCCAAGCCCTTCAGAGAGCTCTAAATCACCATAAATGGTTTTGATCAGACTGCTTTTTCCACTACCCGTGCGACCAATCAAAAAAACAAAACTACCCTCAGCCACATCAATGGATACATTTGTCAATATGGTTTTACCACTTTGCTTGATGGTGGCGTCATTAAAAGAAACTATATTTTTATCCATGGGTGTTTTAATGTTCCTCAAATTTAAATGCTTTTGATGGGCAAATAAAATTTGTTGATAAATTATACGCAAGCAAAAATAAATGCGTTCATACAAGAAAGGTTTCTGATTAAATTTGAACATGATTCACGCCAAAAAAAATAGCTTACCCCCCATTTTGTTGTTTTTTTTCAGCACTTTGGCTTGGTCTCAGCTTTTCGATGATACATTGATGAGAATCCATGCTACAGATCTATACTATCAAGGCCTCTACTCCAATGTAGATCAAGCCTTTGCCCTAAATGAAGACTTTAACATCAGTGCCTCAGAGCGAGAGCGAGCCCATTACTACCAAATGGTAACTGCCTTGCGACTCAACGATCCGGGAGCGGTCAAATGGATTGAAGCCTTCGGTTTAGAGTTTCTGAATCCCCATATTCTAAAAACCGTCTATTTGGATCTTGCTAATTATTATTTTAACAACGAAAAGTACGCTTATGCTCACAAATGGTTTGCCAAGGTAAAATCGGCAGATGTCCCTAAACCTGAGCTCCCAAAATTTTATTTCAACAAGGGATACACCCTTTTTACCAAAAAACAATATCCAGAGGCCAAAACACTTCTTGAAAAAATAAAATTCAATCCCAAATATGAATCGGATGCCCACTACTATTTGGGACACATTGCCTATCAATCTGAAGATTATACCTCTGCCTCCAATTCATTTACCAAAGTCTCCAACCAAGACCAGCAAGAAAATCTCGGTTATTTTAGGGTCGAAATGAATTTTAAATTGGGACGTTTTGAAAAAGCGATTGCTTTGGGAGAAGAAGAAATCCAAAAAGTCAGTGGAGATGACTTTTCTGAAATTTCAAAAATCATTGGAGAAAGTTATTTCAACACCCAGCAATACGAAAAGGCTTTAAAACATTTAAAAAATTACAAAGGAAAAAAAGGCAAATGGACCCATACCGATTTCTATCAATTGGGTTATGCCTATTACGAAACAGGAGATTACAGTCAAGCCATTGAGCAATTCAATAAAATCATTGGCAAAAAAGATAAATTGGCCCAAAATGCCTATTATTATCTGGCCGAGTGTTACCTGAAAAAAGACCGTAAGTCCTCTGCTTTGAATGCCTACAGAAGCGCTGCTGCGATGGATTTCAACCCCGACATCTCCCAATTGGCTTTGCTCAATTACGCAAAATTGAGTTATGAAATTGGGAATCCCTATGAGAAAGTACCCCAAGTCATCATCAGATATTTAGAAACCTACCCCAAAACACAAAACGAACAAGAGCTTACGGCGCTTTTGTTGAGTTCCTATACCAACAGTGGCGATTTCGACGGAGTCATATCGATTCTTTCCTCACAAAGCGATTATAAGGACGATAAATTGTTGCAAAGAGTAACCTATCTCAAGGGGATTCAGATGTTTAATGCGGGAGATTATAAGTCGGCAGCCGACTACTTCCAAACCGCGGCAAAATACGATGAAACAGCCCTGATCACCGCCCATTCGCTTTTTTGGTTGGCTCAAAGCCACTTTGAGCTCAATCGCTTTGAAGAGGCTGTCGATGAATTTTTTGCTTTTGAAAACAAGCTTCCCAAAAAGAAAATGCTTCACCCAATGGAATATTCCTATCACTTGGGGTACACCTATTTTAAAATGGCCGAATATGAATTGGCATTGGCTTCCTTCAAAAAAGTAATTGAACACCAAGAGGATTATTCCAGAAGTAAAATTCGTGACGCCTATTTGCGTATGGGCGATTCCGAGTTTGCACTCAGTCGCTTTTGGCCGGCTATGGAGCATTACAACAAAAGTATTGCCCTGTCGCCTGCTCAGTCGGATTATGCCTTATTCCAAAAATCCATCAGTTATGGTTTTGTGGATCGGAATAATCAGAAAATTAAGAGCCTTATAGAATTGATCGATAAGCATCCTACTTCTACCTATGTCGATGACGCCTTTTTCGAATTGAGCAGTGCCTATGCTGTTGACGGCTCATTTGATACCGCCATAAGTCGCTATGACGAAATGATTCGCCGTTTTCCCAAAAGCCCTTATCTGTCCAAAGCCATACTCAACAAGGGCTTGATTCTATACAATCAAGAAAAGCTCAGCCTTGCAGAAGGTGTTTTAAAAAAATTGGTAGTCCGTTTCCCAAATGAAGCCGTAGCAAAACAGGCACTTGGAACCCTCAAAGAAATTGCAGTTGACTCGGATAATGTTCCTGCATTTACCCAATGGTTGAGAAGTTTGAACATTAAAACTTTTTCTGATGACGAACTGGAAAAAACAGCCTTTACTGCAGCAGAAAAACAGTTTATATCCAACCGAAAAAAACAAGCCCAAAAATCTTTTATGTCCTATTTGGAGGCGTATCCCGAAGGGCCCAACGCCCTCAATGCACATTTTGTCTTGGCAGAAATTTACTTTGAGGAATCTGAAGGGGAGAACGCGCTTCACCACTACCGAAAATTGATCGATGAACAGCCCAATGAGTATGCAGAACAGGCGTTGGTAAGGGCTACCCAGATTTTATTCTTACAGGAAAGGGAAAAAGAAGCCGTCCCTTTATGGAGGCAATTGGAAAATAGTGCGGTTTTTCCCGAAAACAAGCGTTATGCTATGTTCAATTTGATGCGATCTTATTTTGAATCGGAAGACTTAGAAATTGCGCAGCAAAAAGCGGAATCCGTTTTGGCTCTTCCAAATATTGAAGTAAAGGTAAAGTGGGATGCCTACAAAATTTTGGCACAAACCTCTGTGGCACTCAACGATTCCTTAAAAGCCCAAGAGGCTTATAAAGTTTTAGAAAATGCACCGATAGAAGAGTTGGCTGCAGAAGCTTTCTACTTTAGGGCCCATCAATATTTTAAAAACAATGCTTTCAAGCCTTCCAATGAAGTCATCGCCACACTCTCTCAGAAATTCAGTAGCCAGCCCTTTTGGGCCTGCAAAAGTTTACTTCTCATGGCCAAGAATTTTTACGCCCTCGACGATGCCTTTCAAGCGACCTATATTTTGGAATCCTTGGCGGACAATTACAGTCAGTTTCCCGAGATTTTGGATGAGGGCAATGCTCTTTTAAAGCAAATCAATCAAGAGCAAGCCGAGCAAAACGCAAGTTTATCTCCACAAAATACGACCGATGGAGCACAATAAAATTTTTATCGGGTTATGGCTTATGCTTTACGGCTCTTTTTTTGCTTTGGCACAAGAGCAAGAACCGTATGATTTGGGGACACAAGAGGTAACCGTTGTAAAATCTTACAGCCCTAGCCTTAAAAATGTATTTAAAATCCGTACCAATCCCTCCATAGACGACTCCTTGATTCAAAAAAAACAAAAGTTGGAGTACACATTCGAACCCATTCCCGTTGTATCAACCTTTGTCCCCAACAAGGCCAGCCCCTTAAAATTGCAACGCCAAGAAGGTAATTATTATTACAACTCCTTTGTTTCTGGGGGATTTGGTAATCAATCGCATCCTCAATTTGTTTTTTCCTCTACGGTACCTTTAGACCGATCACAATCCATCGGTTTTAAACTTTATAATTCCTCTGTTGGATCAATTCCAAATACCCTATTAGAAAGCGACCAAAAGAGAACCTCCTTAGATTTGATGCATCAGTACAAACAAAATCATATGCGGGTAGATTCGGATGTGCGATTCGATCGACAAGGCCATAATTTCTTTGGACTTTACGATTTAAATTGGGAAAATATTCCTTCTTTCAGAAGCGAAATCGTAGACCCCTCTCAAAATCTAAACTACCTTTCCATTCGCTCTCGATGGCAATGGTATGAGAGTATTTTTACCAAAATGGATTTCAATACTCATATTACTACCGATTCTTTTGACAGTACGGAACACATGGTTAAAATCAATACCCAGCTCAGAATTCCTTTTCTCAATCAATACGTAGAGTTGACCCCAAGTGTGGAATGGGTCAATACTAATTTTGCCCGAGCCTATTTTACCGAGGAGGGCTTGACTCATCAAAATGGTTTTGGGCAACTGGATCTGCAATTTTTAAGCATCGGTAAGAGATTGAATTTGAGAATAGGAGCGAGCGGATTCATTGATCTTGGGAATGCCGAAGCGACATCAAAATTTTTCGTCTATCCCAAGGCAGAAATCCATTATACCTTGGCTAAACCAAACCTGGTACCCTACCTCAAGTACTACGGCCATTATGATCTCAACAGTTTCACCTCATTCTCCTTGAAGAACCCTTATGTCGCTCCAACCTTAGAAATAAAACCTACTGAAGTAAATCATCATGGAGAGCTGGGAATTCAATCCCATCTAGACTCGGGATTGTCTTTTAAGCTCAACGCGCTTTTCAGTCAATCCGATAACTTCCCATTGTTCAAACGTCTGCCTTATGACCACTACAACCAAGATATAGCCTATCGCCTTTCCAATGCTTACGATGTGATTTATGACCGAGTAGAACAAATGGGGATCATCACCCAGATCGCCATCCGCCTTAGTGAATACTACAAAATCCGTTTAGAAACGGGATTTTTCGAATACAAAAGAGCTGGAGGAGAAAAAGCATTCAACTTGCCCTCCTTGACGATTGATTTGGATGCCAATTTTAGATGGGGTCGAAAATTATACTTTCATTTTGGAGGTCATTTTATGGGAGAAAGAGATTCGGTAAGAAACCTTATTGTTCCTCTTGCAGAGGATAGCGCTGGAAACTTTGAAACCTTTGAATCGGTGGGATCTGTTTTTTCTGTTTCCTCTTCGATTTCTTGGAAAATTAATCCTCAATGGGATTTGTTTTATGAGAACTATTTGAATTTGGGAGACAATACTTCCCAATGGGCCTACTATCAAAATCAAAGTCAGTTGCATTTGGTTGGGATACGTTATAAATTCAATCTTAATTTGTGGTAAGGGGTAATCAAAAGACATTAAATATTGTAGCAGAATCTTAATTAGTTTAAATTTGTATCAAGATTTTATTATGACAAAAAACAATCTCTTTCTTTTATTTTTTTCTTTTGCTTTGGTGAGTTGTAGCAAAAGGGTTGATCTCTTGGTTCACAACGCTAATATCTACACTGTCAATGAAAATTTTGATCAAGCCACAGCCTTTGTAGTCAAAAACGGGAAGTTTGTTGATGTAGGAGGAGAAGAACTGGTGACAAAGTTCAAGGCTGCCAATACAGTAGATGCTCGAGGGTTGTCTATTTTTCCAGGATTTATCGATGCTCATGGTCACCTTTTGGAATTGGGTTTAAATCAATTTAAAATAGATTTACGTAAAACTCAAAGTATGGATGAGGTCGTTACAAAAATTAAAAGACACCAAGCGACTTACAATCAAAAATTCATTCAAGGAGTAGGTTGGGACCAAAACCTATGGGAAGATCCCTCCCTCCCTGACAACCAAAAATTAAACGATGCTTTTCCCGACATTCCTATTGTTTTGGAACGTATCGATGGCCACGCTTTTTTAGTCAACCAAAAAGCAATTGAACTCGCAAACCTCGATTACAACATTCAAGTCGAGGGAGGGCAAATTGGGAAACAAAATGGACAATTGACAGGTTTGTTTACCGATAATGCAAAGAAATACCTACAAAAAATCATTCCTCCATTCACCAAAGAAGACAAGATCAAAGCCTTGATCGATGCGCAGAACATGTGTTTTGAAAATGGATTAACCACCATCGATCAAGCGGGCATGTCTAAAAGTGATATTTATTTGATCGATAGCCTTCAAAGAAAAAAACTTTTGAAATTGAGGGTTTACGGCATGATAGAAAACGATCCTGATGCCATTGATCATTTCATGAACTCAGGGAGGCTCAAAACAGATTTGTTGAATGTTCGCTCCGTAAAAATATTTGCCGACGGAGCATTGGGTTCCAGAGGGGCCGCATTGAAGAAGCATTACAGTGATCAAGAGGAGCACAATAGTCCATTATTGATTTCCAAAGATTCGCTAAAACGACTTGCTGATTTACTCGTTTCGAAATCTTTTCAGATGAATACTCATGCCATCGGAGATGCAGCCAATCAAACCGTATTAGAAATTTACAATGAGGTATTGAGTCAAGAGGAAGATCCGCGCTGGAGAATAGAACATGCCCAAGTCATTGCAGCAGAAGATTTTCAACAGTTCAATAATAAAATCATTCCCTCCATTCAACCCACTCACGCGACCAGTGATATGGACTGGGCTGAGGATCGGCTTGGGCCAGAAAGGTTGAAAGGAGCTTATGCCTACAAAGATTTACTGGACTGGTCGGGTATTTTGGCTCTTGGTACCGATTTTCCTGTTGAAGATGTGAGTCCAATCAAAACTTTTTATGCTGCCGTTGCTCGAAAATCGCCCAAAAGTGAACCCTCACAAAAAGCCTTTCAATCCAAAAACGCTCTATCCCGATATGAAGCTTTGATGGGGATGACCCTATGGGCAGCCTATGCCAATTTTGAGGAGAACGAAAAAGGCAGTATTGAAGTCGGTAAGTTTGCAGACTTTGTTATTTTAGATCAAGACATCATGAAATCCAATATCGAAAGGGTACTCAAAACCAGAATTGTGGCTACCATCCTTAATGGTAAAATCGTATTCAGCAACAGGCTGTAGTCTGTTTTTGCTTATTATTTTAAGCATCACTCTCTTTTTAGTTTATTTTTGTTTATATAATATACAAATAATTATTTTAAAGTTTAAATAATTAACCATATTTATTATTTTATATTACAAAATAATATTATTATATATTTTTGCTTAAAATTATAAATTATGTGTGGAATAGTTTGTGCCTTTGATCTAAAACAAGATACGGAAAGCCTGAGACCCCAAATATTGGAAATGTCCAAAAGTTTGAGACACAGAGGTCCCGATTGGAGCGGAATATACAGCAGTAAAAATGCTATTATGGGACATGAGCGTTTGGCTATAGTGGACCCCACCTCAGGTAAACAACCGCTATACAGCCAAGACAATAGTATTGTTTTGGCCGCCAATGGTGAGATTTATAACCACAAAGAGTTGAAAAAACAGTTTGAGGGAAATTACAATTTTAAAACCGAGTCGGATTGTGAGGTGATCTTGGCGCTTTATCAAAAGAAAGGGGCAGATTTTATAGACGATCTCAATGGTATATTTGCCTTTGCCCTTTATGACAGTTCCCAGGACCGTTATTTTATTGCGCGCGATCATATGGGAATAATTCCTTTGTATATGGGATGGGATAAACATGGAACTTTTTATGTCGCCTCTGAGTTAAAGGCTTTGGAGGGGGTTTGTGCTAAAATCGAATTATTTCCTCCGGGACACTATTGGTCGAGTGGGGATGAAGCTCCTACTCAATGGTACAAAAGAGATTGGGTAGATTTTGAAAATGTAAAAAACAATCCGACCCGTATAAAAGATTTGCATGATGCTTTATCCGATGCAGTCCACCGTCAATTGATGAGTGATGTTCCATACGGGGTCTTATTGTCTGGAGGATTGGACTCGTCCATAACTTCAGCTTTGGCCAAAAAGTTTTCCTCCAAAAGAGTAGAGTCTGACGATCAGCAAGCCGCTTGGTGGCCACAACTGCATTCTTTTTCCGTCGGATTGGTGGGTTCTCCCGATTTGGCTGCAGCCAAAAAAGTATCTGAACACATTGGTTCTATTCACCACGAGGTTGTTTTTACCATTCAAGAAGGATTGGATGCGATCAAAGATGTGATTTATCATTTGGAAACCTATGACATTACCACCGTTAGAGCCTCTACACCCATGTTTTTGATGGCGCGAAGCATCAAATCTCATGGCATCAAAATGGTATTGTCGGGTGAGGGTGCCGACGAGTTGTTTGGGGGTTATTTGTATTTTCACAAAGCCCCGTCGGCTGAAGAATTTCATAAAGAAACCGTAAGAAAGTTGGAAAGATTACATCAATACGATTGTCTGAGAGCCAATAAATCTCTAGCCGCTTGGGGGATAGAAGGTCGAGTACCCTTCTTAGATAAGGAATTTATCGATGTTGCGATGCGGATCAATCCCAAAGACAAAATGATCAGTAAAGAGCGAATGGAAAAATGGGTGATTCGTAAAGCCTTTGAAGATTATCTCCCCGAAAGTGTGACTTGGCGTCAAAAAGAGCAGTTTTCAGACGGTGTGGGTTACAATTGGATAGATACCCTCAAAGAGGTTGTCCAATCATCTATAACCGACGAACAGATGGAAAATGCTCACTTCAGATTTCCATTACAAACCCCACAAAACAAAGAGGAATATTATTACCGTACTATATTCGAAGGGCATTTCCCCAGCGATGCTGCTGCTTTGAGTGTGCCTTCGGTACCTTCTGTAGCTTGTAGTACTCCTATTGCACTGGAATGGGACGAAGCTTTTAAGAATCAAAACGATCCGAGTGGTAGAGCAGTGGCCAAGGTGCACGACGATGCATATTAGGAATCTTGCCCAGCCGATTTGCCACTTTGTTTTACGTATTTTTTTTTCACATTTTGTGTTGATAACTTCAATGGCTTAACACGTCCCAATCCTAAGTTTTCATTGGCGCTTTCAGTATATTTGTTTCTATACGAAATGACAATAAAATCAAGACTTTTTTATGAGCGAAGCCAATAAAAGTTCTCTGTATTCTGCAGACAGTATTCAGGCCCTTGAGGGTATGGAACATGTTAGAAAGCGACCCTCTATGTACATTGGAGATGTCGGGGTAAGAGGACTCCATCATTTGGTCTATGAAGTGGTGGACAATTCTATAGATGAAGCCTTAGCAGGTCACTGTGATACTATTTCTGTGATCATCAACGAAGACAATTCCATTACTACCGAAGACAATGGTAGAGGAATCCCTGTAGGCATGCACAAAAAAGAAGGCGTTTCTGCTTTGGAAGTGGTCATGACCAAGATTGGTGCAGGAGGGAAATTTGACAAAGATTCTTACAAAGTTTCTGGAGGATTACACGGTGTAGGGGTTTCTTGTGTCAACGCCTTATCTGAGCAACTCACGGCGACTGTATTCAGAGAAGGTAAGATTTGGGAACAAACCTATGAAAGGGGTAAACCTATTGCTCCTGTGAAAGCAGTGGGTGAAACCGATCGCGAAGGAACGGTAGTTACTTTCAAACCCGATCCACAAATTTTCCAACAAGTATTGGAGTACAATTACGATACTTTAGCCCAAAGAATGAGGGAATTGTCGTTTCTGAACAAGAATATTACAATCAATCTTACCGACAAAAGACGCAAAGACCAAGAGGGAAATGCGGTTCATGAATCTTTCCACTCAGATGAAGGTTTAAAAG
The DNA here is from genome assembly GCA_030830625.1 of Flavobacteriaceae bacterium. Taxonomy (GTDB): domain Bacteria; phylum Bacteroidota; class Bacteroidia; order Flavobacteriales; family Flavobacteriaceae; genus UBA8316. The sequence goes on along the minus strand of JAURMQ010000103.1, from coordinate 3,875 downwards.
AATACATTCGATTTTTGGACAGCAACAGAGAATCCATTATACAGGAAGTGATCTCCATGGAAGGTGAAAAAAATGGCATTCCCGTTGAGGTGGCCATGATTTACAATACTTCTTTTACAGAAAACTTGCACTCCTATGTAAACAACATCAATACTCATGAAGGAGGAACCCACTTATCGGGTTTTCGCAGGGGACTGACCACCACCCTAAAAAAATATGCCGATTCTTCGGGACTTTTGGATAAACTAAAGTTTGAAATTGCTGGCGATGATTTTAGAGAAGGTTTGACCGCTATAGTTTCTGTAAAAGTAGCCGAACCGCAGTTTGAAGGACAAACGAAAACCAAGTTAGGGAATCGAGAAGTTAGTGCTGCCGTTTCTCAGGCCGTTTCCGAGATGTTGGAGAACTATTTAGAAGAACACCCCAACGATGCCAAGATCATCGTTCAAAAAGTCATTCTGGCAGCTCAGGCGCGACATGCAGCCCGTAAAGCCAGAGAGATGGTTCAGCGAAAAACGGTGATGACTGGAGGGGGACTCCCGGGCAAATTGTCCGACTGTTCCGAACAGGACCCTTCCCTGTGCGAAGTATTTCTTGTGGAGGGCGACTCTGCTGGAGGTACTGCTAAGCAAGGGAGAGACAGAAACTTTCAAGCCATTCTGCCGCTAAGGGGTAAAATCCTTAATGTAGAAAAAGCCATGCAACACAAAGTTTTTGAAAATGAAGAGATCAGAAACATCTACACCGCTTTGGGGGTAACCATTGGAACCGAAGAAGACAGTAAGGCGTTAAATTTAGATAAATTACGTTACCACAAAGTTGTGATTATGTGTGATGCAGATGTGGATGGAAGCCACATTTCTACACTGATTCTCACTTTCTTTTTTCGATACATGAGGGAATTGATAGAGTCGGGTTATATATACATTGCCACTCCACCCCTGTATTTAGTGAAAAAAGGAACCAAAAAAAGCTATGCTTGGAACGATGATCAAAGGGACCAATTACAACAAGAATTTGGTGCCGGATCAAGTATTCAACGATACAAAGGATTGGGAGAAATGAATGCAGAACAACTTTGGGACACCACGATGAACCCCGAAATGCGTACTTTGAGAAGGGTTACTATTGACAATGGGGGAGAGGCAGACCGAGTTTTTTCGATGCTTATGGGAGACGAAGTTCCACCCCGAAGAGAATTTATTGAAAAGAATGCCATTTATGCCAATATTGACGCATAAATTTTAAGAATTCAACGTCTCTACTACCACAAAATATTTAATTTTGTGAGATTTTAGAATTTAAACCATTATCAAATGAAAGTATCCATTGTAGGGGCTGGAAATGTTGGAGCCTCCTGTGCAGAATATATTGCCATCAAGTCGATTGCCAGTGAAGTAGTATTGTTGGACATCAAAGAGGGTTTTGCAGAAGGCAAAGCACTTGATTTAATGCAAACCGCAACCACCTTAGGCTTCAATTCCCGAATCAAAGGGGTTACCAACGATTACTCAGCGACTCAAGACAGTGAGGTAGTAGTGATCACCTCTGGTGTACCGAGAAAACCTGGAATGACCCGTGAAGAATTGATTGGGATCAACGCTGGGATCGTTCAGTCTGTAGCCAACAGCATCTTAGAATACTCTCCCAATACCGTTATTGTTGTGGTCTCCAACCCTATGGATACTATGACCTATTTGACATTAAAAGCGACAGGTTTACCCAAAAATCGTGTCCTTGGAATGGGAGGGGCTTTAGACAGCTCGAGGTTTAAAACTTATTTGTCTTTGGCTTTAGATAAACCGGCCAACGACATTCAAGGAATGGTCATCGGAGGCCATGGAGACACCACCATGATTCCCCTTACCCGTTTGGCAAGTTATAATGGTACGCCCGTTTCACAACATCTTAGCGATGAAGTATTGGATCAAGTCGCCGCATCTACTATGGTGGGAGGCGCTACCTTAACCAAATTGTTGGGAACTTCAGCTTGGTATGCTCCCGGTGCGTCTGTAGCCTATTTGGTGGATAGTATCGTAAACGATCAAAAGAAAATGATCCCTTGTTCTGTTCTACTCGACGGGGAATACAATCAGGAAGATCTATGTATTGGAGTGCCTTGTATCATCGGGAAAAATGGTTTGGAATCGATTGTTGATGTTCAACTCAACGCCTCCGAACAAGAGAAATTCAACCAAAGCGCTTCGGCTGTAAAATCCATGAATGAAGCACTGAAAGACGTATTAAAATAAGGCTTTTATTGGGTTCACTCCTTTGAACAAGGGTTTATACGCCCTTAAAGTTGCTAAATCATTGCCTAAACTTTATATTTGCTCGCCAATTTGAGCGTAAACAATTATTAAAATGCAAAATAACGGACTCATAAGACTCTTTGCGATCCTTTTTGGATTGGTGAGTATCTATCAGCTTTCATTTACATTCATCTCCAGTCATAAAGAATCTCAAGCTAAAGCTTATGCTACTGCTCAACATTCAGAGGATGAAGAGAACTTCATTGAACTGAGGGATCGTGCCGAGCTGAATTATTTAGATTCTATCGGTAATGAACCCATTTTTGGGTTTACTTCCTACAACGATGCCAAAGGAAAAGAACTCAACAAAGGATTAGACCTAAAAGGAGGAATCAATGTCATTCTTCAGATTTCGGTTAAAGACATATTGAAAGGGTTGGCAGAAAACTCTAAAAACCCTGCTTTCAATAAAGCATTAGAGGAAGCAGACGTTTTACAATCCAGTTCTAATGAGCCTTATGTAGAATCTTTTTTTACTGCATTCGAGAAGGTAAAAGGAGACCAAAAACTCTCTGCCCCTGATATTTTTGCCAACCGGACACTTAGCGACGAAATTAATTTTCAGATGGCGGACATAGAGGTACAGCCTATTATAAGACGTAAAGTTGACGAATCCATCATCTCCGCTTTTGAAGTACTTAGAAAACGTATTGACAAATTTGGTGTTACCCAACCCAACATCCAAAGGTTGGGAACTTCAGGAAGAATTTTAGTAGAATTGCCTGGGGCCAGAGATGTGGATCGTGTCAAAAATCTATTACAAAGCACCGCTCAATTAGAGTTTTGGGAAACTTATAAAAATGATCAACTCTTTAGTTTCTTGATAGAAGCCAATGAATATCTAAAGACTACAGTTCCCAAAACCGTAACCGCCGAAGAAGCTGAACAGGACGAATTCTCTATCGACGATCTTTTGGCTGATGTAGAAGCCCAAGACTCAACCAATGTTGCTTCGGCCAATCCTCTTTTAGATTTGATTTTGGGATCTGGTTTTCAAGGTGGACCTGTTTTGGCGCAATTCGCTGCTAAAGATGCCGATCTTGTAATGGGATACTTGGATCGTCCAGAAGTCAGAAAGTTATTACCCAGAGATTTTAGATACATCCGTTTTGCATGGGGTAAGCCTACTGCCAACAGTGAGGTCATCGAACTTTATGCCTTGAAATCCAATCGAGATGATCTCGCCCCACTGAGTGGTGGGGTAGTGGTAGATGCCATGCAAACCTATGATATGATGGGCAATGCTGCAGTGTCTATGCAAATGAACACCCAAGGCGCTAGAATTTGGGAAGCCATGACAGGAAAAGCCTTTCGGGAAGCTTCCAATATTGCCATTGTTTTAGACGATGTAGTCTATTCCGCTCCTGGAGTATCCAGTGGTGCCATCTCCGGAGGGCGTTCTGAGATTACAGGTAGCTTTACTCTAAATGAAGCCATTGATTTGGCCAACGTTTTACGAGCAGGTAAACTCCCTGCCGCTGCAGAAATCATTCAATCCGAAATTGTGGGACCTTCTTTGGGGAAAGAAGCCATCCAAAGTGGGGTGTATTCTTTTATTATTGC
>JAURMQ010000102.1 GCA_030830625.1 Flavobacteriaceae bacterium | reverse complement strand
AATCTTTTGGAATATCAAATTTGGGTAATAATACTTCTCGAGCCAAATCGAAAGGCTCTACTTTATCGACTACTTCTTCTATATTAATGATCGCCTCGGGCAAATCTGCAAAAAGGGCCTTCATCTCTGCCTGGGATTTGTAGTAATACTCCTGATTGGGGAAACCATAACGAAATCCTCTCCCTCTGCCTATGGGAGTGGCTTGTTTTTCTCCCTCCTTAACGCAGAGCAGGATATCGTGTGCATTGGCCTCGGCTTTGGTGGTGTAGTAAGTATTGTTGGTGGCCAAAAGTTTAATCTTATATTTCTTTGCCAATTGAATCAAAACCTTATTGGCTCGTTTTTCGTCTTCCTGTTGATGACGCATCAATTCGATGTAAAGGTCGTTCCCAAAATGTTGATGCCACCATTGGAGGGCTTCCTCAGCCTGTTTATCTCCTAAGTTGAGTATTTTGGAAGGTACTTCCCCATAAAGGTTACCCGTCAAAACCATCAAATCAGATTTGTACGTTTCAACGATTTTTTTATCAATCCTCGGGACATAATAAAAACCCTCAGTATAGGCAATCGAACTCATTTTGGAAAGGTTCTCATACCCCTTTTTATTCTTTGCAATAAAAACAATTTGGTAACCATTGTCCCTTCGGGAACGGTCTTGATGGTCTTCACAAACAAAAAACTCACAACCCAATATGGGTTTGAGGAAGGTTTGCCCAGGCTCCAAATTAGCATTGTGATTTTTTATGGCTTTTATGAAGTGAAAAGCCCCCATCAAATTGGCATGATCCGTCAAGGCAACTGCAGGCATTCCATCGACCGAGGCAGTTTTTATCAAATCAATAATTCTGGAGGTTGACTGTAAAACAGAATATTGGGAGTGGGTGTGCAAATGGACAAAGGGGGTTTTATGCATGACCTCCTCCTCGGTTTTGGTAAGCTTTTTGAGGGGTTCCTCCTGCTCATTCTTCGATACCAATTGGGCAGATGCAGCTCTTAGATTGAAGTGTTTAAGGCCAATGCCTCTCACAGGTGCCTTCAAAACCTCCTTCAGATTGTGTAGGATATCCTCCCGATTTTTCAATGCGTCGGGGCGAATTCTACCTGTTCTCAACAGCTCAAAGAAACATCGGGTTGTGGCCTCAACATCGGCATTAGCATTGTGAGCTTCTTCAAAATCAGTATCAAAAAGATGTTTGTACAACTCTGCCAAGGTGGGTAATTTAAATTTTCCCCCTCTACCTCCGGTCAACTGACATATTGATGCCGTTTCCTCTGTACAGGTATCAATGATGGGAAAATCCTTCAAGGGATTTTGCGCGTTTAAACGTAAAAATTCTGCCCCCAAAATATTGAGGTCAAATTTCACATTGTGACCCCCAATGAATTCGCATTGACGAAGTGCCTCCTCAAATTTTTCCAAAACTTCGGCCAAGGGAAATCCATCGGCTTCCGCCAAGGCAGTCGATATCCCGTGGATTTTTTCAGCATCATAAGGAATCGAAAAGCCATCGGGGCGAATCAAATAATTCTCTTGAGAAATACAATTGCCATCTTTTCCGTGCAATTGCCAAGCGATTTGAACACAACGCGGCCAGTTGTCAGCATCCGTTAAAGGAGCATTCCAGTTTCGCGGTAAGCCCGTGGTTTCGGTATCGAAAATCAAAAACATTGACAGTAATTTGCTTCACTAAATTAATCCTTTGTCAGGCTAAAATGATATCGATTTATCAGGAGTTATCAACCAAAAAAGAGGGAAATCTTGGATTTAAAAGACCTTATAATGAGAATGGAAAACTATATTTGCCAAAAAAATTGAGTTATCGAACAGTTGTTTGATAGATTTTCCCAAACTCCCAGTCAAAAGGCACTTGAAAAGGCGCTTTTGCAGGACAGCTGTTGCCAAATCAAAGGGATCGTTGGCTCTGGTTTAAACTTTAAACTGGCCACCGCTTTCAAAAATTTAGATCGAAGCTTCTTGATCGTTTTGGACAATGCCGAACAGGCAGCCTATCACTTGAATGACCTTGAACAACTGCTCTCCAAAAAAGATGTTTTCTACTTCCCTGCGAGTTATCGCGAAGCCTATAACCCCGAAGCCACTGATAATGCCAATGTACTCATGCGTTCTGAGGTGCTCCAAAAACTCAGTAACTCCAAGAAGAAAAAAATCATCGTTACCTACCCACAAGCACTTTTTGAAAAAGTAATCTCCCAACACACACTAAAACAAAAAACACTGACCGTTCAAGCTGGTGAAGAAGTCGGTTTGGATTTTGTGAACGAAACCTTATTCGAATTTGGTTTTGAACGCGTCAATTTTGTTACCCAGCCCGGAGAGTTTTCTGTAAGAGGAGGAATCATTGATGTATTCTCTTTTGCTCACCAACATCCTTATCGAATCGAGTTTTTTGATCAAGAAATTGAAAGTCTAAGAAGTTTTGATGTGAATACACAACTTTCCATCAGTCCACTGGATCAAATCAATTTATTGCCCAATACTTCCAAACTGTCTTTTACCGAAAAACGGAAGTCTTTGATCGACTCATTACCCCAACAAAGTAGTGTGATCTTTCACCAACTGGATCTTTGTTTGGATCAGATCGAAAAATTGGGAATCAAGGCCGCCAAACAATTCGAGTCCCTCAACACTAGCGTTCAGTACCCCCCCGATATATTGTTTTTGAGTCCAAAGGAATTAAAGGAATGCCTGTCCAACAAGAGTACGGTACTGGTCAATCAGTCCGATCAGCTCAAGCCCAAAGAACGCATCAGCCTCAAACAAAGTCCTCAGCCTCCCATCAACAAACAATTCGATCGGCTGGTTCAAATCCTCAACGACAATTACAGCAGTGGTTTTGAAAATTTTATTTTCTGTTCTAGCGAGGCACAACGAAATCGTTTCAACGAAATCTTGGAGGAAATGGGAACTACCGTCCATTACAAAACCAAAGTATTTCCATTATTTGAAGGGTTTGAAGATGTTGAAGCTCAAGTGGCCTGTTTTACCGACCACCAAATTTTTGAACGTTACCACAAATACCAATTGCGCTCGGCTGCAGCCCAAAAAGACGTACTGACCCTAAAGGAACTGACCCATCTAAAAATAGGAGACTTTGTAACCCACATCGACCATGGAATAGGAAAGTTTGGAGGACTGCAAAAAATCGATGTAGACGGGGTCCTACAGGAGGCTATAAAATTGAGTTATGGCGAAGGAGACATTCTGTATTTGAGCATTCACTCACTGCATAAAATTGCGAAGTTCAATGGTAAAGAGGGTCATGCCCCCAAACTGAACAAACTGGGTTCCAAAACTTGGAAAGCCCTTAAGCAAAAAACCAAATCCCGCGTCAAAGCCATTGCATTCGACCTCATCAAACTCTACGCCAAAAGAAAGGAAAAAATTGGTCACGCCTTTCCGCCCGACAGCTATCTCCAATCCGAATTGGAAGCGTCTTTCATGTTTGAGGACACCCCCGATCAAAGCAAAGCTACCGATGCCGTCAAGGCCGATATGGAACATGAACGCCCTATGGACCGACTGGTATGCGGTGATGTCGGTTTCGGAAAAACGGAAGTCGCCATACGCGCCGCTTTCAAAGCTGTGGACGACAGCAAACAGGTGGCCGTTTTGGTGCCCACTACCCTACTCGCTTTTCAGCATTTCAAAACGTTCTCAAAAAGACTCGAAGGGCTTCCTGTCAAGGTAGATTACCTCAATCGGTTTCGGTCAACAAAAGACCGCAAAAAAATATTGGAGGACCTTCGACAAGGAAAAATCGACATACTGATCGGCACCCACCAACTGGTTAATCAATCGGTAAAGTTTAAGGGTTTAGGTTTGTTGATTGTTGATGAAGAGCAAAAATTTGGCGTAGCCGTCAAAGAAAAATTAAGAGACTTAAAAACGAATGTTGACGTATTGACCCTCACGGCTACTCCCATCCCCAGAACATTACAGTTCAGCTTGATGGCTGCCAGAGATCTATCTGTAATTGCTACTCCACCTGCCAATCGCTATCCCATAGAAAGTGAAGTGGTTCGTTTCAACGAGTCCCATATCAGAGATGCCATTCGCTATGAATTGCAAAGAGGAGGACAAGTATTCTTCATCCACAATCGGGTAGAAAATATTCGGGAAGTTGCAGGAATGCTACAACGACTGATCCCCGATGCCCGCATCGCCGTGGGACATGGTCAAATGGAAGGCAATCAATTGGAAAAAACCCTCCTCAACTTTATGGAGGGAAAATCCGATATATTGATCGCTACTACCATCATCGAAAATGGGTTGGATGTCCCCAACGCCAACACGATTTTCATCAACAACGCTCAAAGTTTTGGACTCAGTGATTTACACCAAATGAGAGGGCGAGTGGGGCGAAGCAACAAAAAAGCCTTTTGCTATTTCATTACTCCACCCTTGAGTTCTGTGGCCTCCGATGCTCAAAAAAGAATCCAAGCCATTTCGCAATTCACAGAATTGGGTGCAGGAATACAAATTGCCATGAAAGATTTAGAGATCAGAGGGGCAGGAGATCTTTTGGGAGGAGAACAGAGTGGGTTCATCAACGAAATTGGTTTCGAAACCTATCAGAAAATTCTGGAAGAAGCCATAGAGGAATTGAAAGAAAATGAATTCAAAACTTTATTTGATGACCAAGAAAAGCCTTATGACAAAAAGTACATCAAAGAAGTGCAAATCGATAGCGATTTCGAAATTTTATTCCCAGACACTTATATAAATATAGTGAATGAAAGATTGGCGCTTTACCATGAATTGAGTGCCATTAAGGATGAGGAAGCATTGATGCAGTTCAAGAAAAACACAGAAGACCGTTTCGGTAAATTACCCCCTCAAGGTATTGAACTTTTAAGCAGCTTGCGCCTCAAGTGGATTGCTTCCAAAATGGGAATAGAAAGGCTTATTATTAAAAACAAAAAATGTATTGGCTACTTTTTGGCCGACCAAGAGAGTGATTTTTATCAAAGTCCTATTTTCAACCAGATCCTCCTTTCGGTACAAAAACAGCCAGAAAAATATCGTTTAAAGGAAAAGCAGACCCGAAACGGATTGCGCCTTATACTGGTATTGGATCAAGTGCATTCTGTAGAAAAGCTATTGGAGCAACTCATCACCTTGACCACCGATTAAAGCGATTTGAGGTTTTTGATTACTTCAAAGGCTACATTGACCGAATCTTCATTCATCAAGATGGTAAACTCATTGGAGGTAGAAATGACCTCATTGATGTTTACCCCTTCCCAAGAAAGTCTTTGAAAAATGAAGTAGTAAATTCCTGGGGTTTTTACATTGTCGATAGGAAGTTTGACCGTAATGGCAGAAAGATCATCAATTTTATCAATACAGATTTCCTTCTGAAATAGCTCTTCTATTAAGGGGGCAAGGTTACTGCTGACGACTATATTGGATTCTCCTACGCCTCTGGAAGAAGTGTAAAAAATATCTTTCTTGTCTTTGATGGCGGTAAGAAATTGGGCCTGAGACAAAAGCAGCGTTTCAGTCAGTTTAAAACAATAGTCGGTCAATGAAGAGCGCACGGTGATGTCTCCGAGATTTCTCAGAACACTCACAATTTTGTGTGTAGAAAGAAACTCTTCATTGTCAGATATGCGTTTTAATGCCATGACTATGGCCCCACTTCGGGCGGGCTTACGCAAGGCCTTTTCGATATCAGGCTGGATCTGTCGTGCCAAAGATGTCAAATTGATGATGCCTTGAGAAAGGGCTGTAGAGAGATAGGGTTTGGATTTGACGTATTCGGATACCTGTGAAGCAATGGTCTTCAAAATTAAAATGTTTTATTTCTCAGCAAAGTTAATAATATTAAACATAATGTTTGTTTTGAAACAATTCAGCCGAAAGGATAGAAAGCGCCTTCCGTATGTTGCATTTCCCAAGTCTTGTTGTTGAAAATATAAGTGATGAGGTCAAAACGCACTTCGACCTCCAAGCCTCGTGACTGAACAAAATAATCTATAGCATCGACCAAAAGTTGTATTTTTTTGTAAGAAACAGCCTCATGAGGGGCCACAAAAAAACCTAAGGATCGGGCTTTGACCTCAACGGCCACCAAGGTCTCCCCCTTTTGAACGATCAAATCCACTTCTGCCTTGAGGTAACGAAAATTCTTTGCCAACAGGGTATAGCCCGATCTTTGGAGGTAGGAGGCCGCAAGATTTTCTGCCTTTTTTCCTAAGTCATGGGCTTTACTCATTAGATCAGAGACTTTTTATAAGTTAAAATTAAATTCTACGCTGGGCAATAAAATCCTTATTTTTGCCAAAAAAGAGCATGTCCACGCAGCCAAAAAGATATACTGTTACTGCTGCCTTACCCTATACCAACGGACCTATTCACATTGGCCATCTGGCCGGTGTTTATGTTCCGGCAGACCTATACTCCCGCTATCTCAGATTACGAAAAAGAGATGTTGTCTTTATCTGTGGGAGTGACGAACATGGGGTGGCCATTGCCATAAAAGCCAAAAAAGAAGGAAAGACTCCGCAAGAAGTGATTGATCGTTACGATCAAATCATCAGAGAAGCTTTCGAAACTTTTGGTATTTCGTTTGACAATTACTCAAGAACTTCGAGAGCGATTCATCACAAAACAGCAAGCGATATATTTAAACAATTGGAAGAAAAGGGCGAATTTTTGGTCAAAGAAACCGAACAGTTGTTTGATCCAGAGGCCAAAGAATTTTTGGCCGACCGATTTGTTACAGGAACTTGCCCTATTTGCCAGAACGCAGAAGCCTACGGGGATCAGTGTGAGTCCTGCGGAAGTTCTTTGAGTGCTACAGATTTGATAGACCCCAAATCCACCCTGTCGGGGAGCGTTCCCGTATTTAAAAAAACCAAGCATTGGTTTTTACCCCTCGATCAACACGAAGAATTCATCAAGAAATGGATATTGGAGGGACATAAAAAAGATTGGAAACCCAATGTTTATGGACAAGTTAAATCATGGATCGACAATGGTTTGCAGCCTCGCGCTGTGACTCGAGATTTGGATTGGGGGATTCCTGTTCCCGTTGAAGAGGGGGAGGGAAAAGTACTTTATGTTTGGTTTGATGCTCCCATAGGCTATATCTCCTCCACCAAGGAATGGGCTCAAAAGAATAAGATAGATTGGGAACCCTACTGGAAATCTCAAGATACCCAATTGGTCCACTTTATCGGAAAAGATAATATCGTTTTTCATTGTATTATTTTTCCCATCATTCTCAAATCTACAGGAGACTTCATTTTGCCCGAAAATGTTCCCGCCAATGAATTCCTCAACTTAGAAGGAAATAAAATTTCGACTTCTAAAAATTGGGCCGTTTGGTTGCATGAATATTTGGAAGATTTTCCAGACAAACAGGATGTTTTGCGTTATGCACTCACAGCCAATGCCCCCGAAACCAAAGACAATGATTTTACATGGAAGGAATTCCAAATGCGAAACAATAGCGAATTGGTCGCCATTTTTGGCAATTTCATCAATCGTGTTATGGTCCTCTCACACAAGTATTATGAAGGCAAGGTTCCCCCGTCGGGCGAATGGAATGAAGAAGATTTGGCCGCTTTGAAAAGCCTCCAGCAATTTCCCTCGATAATGGAAATGGAAATAGAACATTATCGGTTTAGGGCCTACAGTCAGGAAGTGATGAATTTGGCCCGATTGGGGAATAAATATTTGGCCGATCAAGAACCTTGGAAATGGATCAAAACAGACCCCAAGAGAGTCGAAACCGTCATGAATACTGCTCTGCAAATTGCGGCAGGACTGTCCATTCTATGTGAACCTTTATTGCCTTTTACCGCCCAAAAGCTGAAAGACATGCTTCAATTGGAGGCCACATGGGAAGATGTAAGCCGCAATGTTCCGCTTTTAACCGCTGGACATCCTCTGAACCAACCTCAATTGCTCTTTGAAAAAATTGAAGAGGAGGCAATTTTGAAACAGTTGGAAAAATTAAAGACCAACCAATCTCACGAAAACAAAAAAAAACCAATGGAGCAGGCCCACAAAAAGATGATCACATTCGAAGATTTTACACAAATGGACCTCAAGACGGGAACCATTCTTGAAGCCGAAAAAATAGCCAAAACGAAAAAACTACTGATCTTGAAAGTTGATTTGGGCCATGAGCAAAGAACTATCGTCTCTGGCATTGCAGAAAGTTACAGCCCCGAGGAAGTAGTGGGTAAAAAAGTAAGTGTTTTGACCAATTTGCCTCCCCGAGACATTCGTGGGGTTGAAAGTCAAGGCATGCTTTTGATGGCAGAAGACCACGAGGGTCGTCTGATATTTATTTCCCCCGAAGACGACAAGACTCCCAGTGGTTTGACGATTCGGTAAATTACAGCCGTGATCCCAGTTGCATTTGATCCCATTTATGTATTGCCTCTTCCCGAAAACCATAGGTTTCCTATGGAAAAATACGATCTACTTCCCAAACAACTTTTACATGAGGGCACCTGTGAACCCTCAGATTTTTTTTCCCCCCAAGCGCTTCCCGAAGGGGCCGTCAAAGCGATTCATCTTCCTGAGTATGTTGACCGTTTAAAACGCTTAGATCTCGACCGCTCCGAGATGAGAAAAATTGGATTTCCCATTTCGCAACAATTGGTAGAACGGGAGTTTACCATTGCAGGAGGCACGGTAGAAGGAGCACTAAAAGCAATCCATGGAGGTATTGCATTCAATATTGCTGGGGGAACGCACCACGCTTTTACCACTCATGGCGAAGCCTTTTGCATGCTGAATGACCAAGCCATTGCAGCCCAATTTTTATTGGACCAAAAATATGCCAAAAAAATTTTGATCATTGACTTGGACGTTCACCAAGGCAACGGTACTGCCGAAATTTTTCGACAAGAAGATCGCGTATTTACCTTTTCAATGCACGGCCAAAAAAATTATCCCTTCAAAAAAGAAAGAAGCGACTGGGACATTGCTTTGGAAGATAAAACCGGTGATGAGGTTTATTTGAATGTATTGGATGAAACGCTGCCTCAGCTTTTTAAAAAAGCAGATCCAGACTTTGTTTTTTACCTTTCGGGAGTAGATGTAGTGGCTACAGATCGGCTGGGTCGATTGGGTATGAGTACGGAGGGTTGTAAAAAACGGGATGAAATGGTCTTAAAATATTGCCATAAATTTTCACTCCCGGTTCAGTGCAGCATGGGCGGTGGATATTCCCAAGACATCAAATTGATCATTGAAGCGCATGCCAACACCTATCGAGTAGCCCAGAGAATATATTAACGCCATGTTTGACTTTTCATATTCAGTGTCGCTATCACAATGTCTTTTCGGCTGATTTGTCCCACCAATCGATTATTGTCCAAAACCGGAAACCGCCTTCTTGACGATTTAAAAAACTGGGAAGCCGCCTCAAAAATGGTCTGATTGGCATCGATAGTATCCACCTCAGTGGACATAAAGTTGGCTACGGTTCGGTCCAATATGGGAAGGTTGAAATACCGGCTATCTGATATTTCTTTCATACAATCTGCCTCAGAAATTACTCCTATTAAATTTCCAGCATCGTCCACTACAGGACCTCCAGAAATTCGATGTTTGATGAATTTCTGCATCACCTCGTGGATCGTTTGATCCTTTTTAAAAACCACCAGATTACGGGTCATAATATCCTTCACCAATACATTTTGATTTAGTTTTTTTGAGCTTGTCGCTCTTTCTCCTTGAAAGCTTTTTATAGGCATAGGCTGTAGTTTTGTTTAGTATAATATAAGCATTTTTAATTAATAGTTTGATATTTTTACGGTGAGCAACATAGAACTTTATCTAAAAAAGTAAGTTATTATGAGTGTTATTGGGATATTGGGGGGTGGATGGCTGGGTTCGGCCTTGGCGGAAAAAGCTTTAGAAAAGGGGCATCTGGTCAAGATCACAACTACCACTGCTCAAAAAAGAAACTCTTTTGTTCAAAAAGGATTCAACACCCATCTATTAAAAGTAAACGAGACAGACATTGAGGGTGAACTCGAATTTTTCAAAGACATTGATTTTTTGGTGATCACCATTCCTCCTGGTTTAAGAAAGAATCCCGAGCGGAACTATGTTTCCCTTATGGAGCAGATCATTTTAAAGATAGAATTATTTAATATAAAAAAAGTGCTTTTTACCAGTAGTACAGGTGTATATGGCTTTCAGGAAGGGGTGATCTCCGAGGCCAGTGCATTGTTGGGAACAACATCTTCGGCCCAACAAATCATAGAAGTGGAACAAAAACTTTTGGAACGCAAAAAATTCGAAAGTTCTATCATCCGATTGGGCGGTTTGATGGGGCCCGACCGTCATCCGATCACCACTTTGAGTGGCAAAAAGAATTTACCCAATCCCTTGTCTCCTATCAACTTTATTCACCAGAAAGATGCTGTAGCCATTATCTTACAAGTACTGGAAAACGGCAAAGGAAATCAAGTTTATAATGCCGTATCTCCTTTTCATCCCTCACGAAAAGAATATTATGAACAGATGGCAAAAATAGCACAGCTCAGTCCTCCAAAATTTGAAAAAACAGGGGCCAAAAGAGGGATCATTAGCGCTGATAAAATAGTGAATGAATTGAACTATCAATTTATGGTGAAAAACTTGTTAATATTATTTTGAGGCCCCAAGAATCTAACGCTGTTATTCTATTTAAGTTTACTTAAAATGTGAATTTTGTCTGAAACAGCATTATACATCGGTCTATTAAAAAAGATGCTACTCCAACTGAACAATGCTAAGTTGGAATATCTCAAGGCCTCTGACCAATCAAATGATCCCAAGGACAAACGCTTTCTGAATTTACAATCTACTTTTAGAAATCGATTCTTTCAAGACATCACCAAGCTACTCAGGTCATTCAATATAGAATTGGATAGCCTCAACATCCATCGACTCAACTACGAACAAATGGTAATTTCTACCTTCAAAAAATCCAACCACACCCACTTGCAGAAGTGTATTGATTACGATCGGAAACTTTTGAAATTGTACCAAGAAGCTCTTGAGCTAAGGCCCGACGTATCCGAATTACTATTTCAGCAGGATAAAATCTCTGAATATATGGTGGAAAATGTTTATTTTTTAGAAAGTGTCGGTCTCATTTTAGAACCCTGAAAAGTAGTCGGTACATCCATTTCGAGACTGTCCAGTGGAATCTTGTTTTCTTCCGCCATACTGATCATTCTTTTTAATAGAACATTGTATTCAAAATACAACTCCTCCAAGGCCCGATTGAGTTTTTCATTTTGCTGATTAACGGCATAAAAATAACATTTGATGACCAGAGTATGTACTACTTTAATTCTTCCATAAATCGGAAGTTTATCATAGTTTTCGGGAAAAGGAGCTTTAATCAAATCGGTAGTGATTTGATTGAGTTCAGATAAAAAGATTATAATTCCCGCTGGATTAAGCTTCGACATGTCCTCCATCGCGTCTTTGAATTTTAGAAAATGAGTCCAGTCCTCAAGCCGGTTCTCCTCAATCAATTCTGGCGTTAACCTTACCAATTGAGTGGAATTCTCAGGGGTGTCTACAGACAATGATTCTGTTTCTGTCTCCACAAGCTGGGTATTGGATTTTTTTTCTTTGCATGAAAAAAGACCAATCAGTAGGAGAGTAATGAAAACGAAACGCAACATAATTCAAAGTTAAACTTTATAAGCCAATGGTGGTTTTCTTGATCAACAATAGGGTGAAAAAAATAATTTGCAACAAATAGAGTTGATGCGGAAACCACCCCACAATCGATATTTTAAAATAATGAAAGACCGCTTGTAAAAACAAGGCTACAGCTGCCCACCCGATATAGTTTTGCAGGGGTGCCTCTACACCGTCAAAGACCCAAAAATCTAATTCTGGAGCGATGGGTTCGATTAATAAATCTAGGAAAATCATCAATCCAACGCCAATGATAATTCTCATAAAAATATTTTGATAGAATTGCTGGGCAATAGCGGCTGTAATGATGGTTAAGAGAGACCAGTTGACCCCAATAAGCAATGGAACTCCAAAAATTTTGTACCCTAAGGCTTCTCCGTATTGGTAATCCCCAAAAATCCATCCCCACTGTACCCCCAATATTTCGGTGATCATTCCGGTTAAAAACCCTATAACAACCATGGGAAAAAACCATTTATGCCCCTTACAATTGATTAATAAGAGTGCAAAATTGAGGGATAAATTGAGGGGAGTAGCCGAAATAAACCATTCCGAATTGCCGTAAAGAATCCCTATAATTCCACTGAGATGAAACAACCATATGATGGCGATGGATATGTTTTCACGAGTATATTTAGTGGTCACCATCGGTAGCGTCAGGTATTAAATCGATTGCAATTTTGGCAGAAAGCAAACATAATGGTATGCCCCCCCCAGGGTGAACGCTCCCCCCACAAAAATATAAATTTTTGATTTTAGAGCTGAAATTGGGATGTCTCAAAAAAGCAGCCATTTTATCGTTACTGGAGCTTCCGTAGAGGGCCCCCAAATGAGAGGATGTTTTTTGTTGAATCAGTGGAGGGGTCAAAATTTCTTCCTCCTCAATCAAAGAATTCAAATCCACTTTCAAGATACGGTTCAGTTTGGCGATTGTTTTTTCTCTCAATTCATTTTTGATTTTGTCCCAATCCTGGCCATAGTCTGCTGGGGTATTGATCATGACAAACCAGTTCTCTGCGCCCTTAGGAGCGTCTGAAGGAACATCTTTAGAGGTAATATTCACATAAACCGTAAAGTCGTCGCTGGGAATTTTTTTACGGAAAATGGCGTCAAATTCGGCTTTATAATCTTGAGAAAAAAATATGTTATGTAAATCAAGTTGATCGAAATTTTGGCGAATGCCCCAATAAAATATCACGGCAGAACTGGAGCGTTCCTGGCTTAAAATCCTTTCGGGAGCTTGAACCCCTTTGAGCAGCTTGTGATAGGTAGGAAAAACATCCATGTTGGAGAGAACAATATCGGCTTTTAGACTTTGCTTATGGGTTTTTACACCCATGGCTTTCCCTTGGGCTAAGAGTATTTGATCGACTTTTTCACCGAGATGAAAAATAACGCCTTTACTTTTAGCCAATTCAAACAAAGACCGTGTGATTTGCTCCATTCCTCCGTGGGGCACAAAAGTTCCGTATTCCTGTTCCAAGTGCTGAACCAGTGTCATTATTCCAGGAGTTTGGTAGGGAGAAGAACCATTGTAGGTGGCATAGCGGTCATACAACTGCACCAAATGAGGTTCTTTTAATTGACGAGCATTAACGGAATGTAAGTTTTGATTGATTTCGTAAAGATTCAGGTTGAGGAGTGCCTTTAGAGTTTT